>NZ_JADOVC010000009.1:0-131768 GCF_015751645.1 Flavobacterium sp. CG_9.1 | reverse complement strand
ACTCTGATAAACACTTAATAATGATGAAAAAATTAACAGCGTAATTAAAAATCGAAATTTAGAATAATACTCTTGTTTTATAGGGGTCAAAACACGAGCAAAGCGAACTGGCGATACAAATATCCCTTAAAAAAACAATTTTGAAAAAAATACTTCTACTTTCCGATACCCACAGTCATATTGACGATACCATTTTAAAATACGTTGCACAGGCTGATGAAGTTTGGCATGTGGGTGATATAGGCGATTTAGCCGTAACGGATAGCATCAAAAAGCTAAAACCGTTGCGCTGTGTCTATGGGAATATAGACGATGCAACAGCTCGAATGGAGTTTCCTCTGCACAATCGCTTTAAGTGTGAAGGGGTAGAGGTTTGGATTACGCACATTGGTGGGTATCCTGGGAAATATAATCCGAATATCAAATCAGAAATGGAATTGAATCCGCCAAAATTATTTATTTGTGGGCATTCCCACATCCTCAAAGTGATGTTCGATAAAAAATTCAATCTTTTGCACATGAATCCGGGTGCAGCGGGAAAAAGTGGTTTTCACCAAGTACGAACTATGCTGCGCTTTGTGATTGAGGGCGACAAAATCAAAGATTTGGAAATTATTGAGATAGAAAAACGGGTTTGATTATTTTTTTCTGATAAGTTATAGGAACATTTATAGTAATAGATGTGCCTAAATTAGGCTTTGAATTTATTTCCACCGTTCCTCTAAGATAATTAAGTCGCGCTTTAATTTGATTGATTCCAAAACCTTCCAAAATATGGAATTTGGTAGAATCAAATCCTTTTCCGTTGTCTATAATAGCAATCTGAAGCGATTCATTATTTTCCTGTATGCTTAATTTAGCTTGTCCTGCTTCACTGTGTTTTATAGTATTGTTAAGTAATTCCATAATGATGAAATAAATTTTTATTTCAAAATCTTCATCGTAACGCGTTTTTCTATTTAAGGAACTGGAATATTCAAAGTGAAGAATAGAACTTGAATTTTTTTCGCATAAGTCATCTAAGGCGTCAAATAAGCCAAATCGGGCTAAAAGCGAAGGCATTAATTCATGAGATAAATCTCGAACTTGGTCATGGGCTTCTTCTAAAATGGCTTTCGTTTTAATGATTTCTTTCGAGGTAGACTGATTTTGAGAGATGCAAGCATGAAGATGCATTCCTGCTGATGAAAGTAGAGCACTAATATTATCGTGTAAAAATGAAGCGATTTTTTTTCGTTCTAATTCTTGGCCGTTGATGGAGGCATTGATTAAGTTCTCTTGAACTTTGCTTCTTAAGTCTTTTAGTTTGTTTTTATGTCTTAATTGTGCATTTTGAGAATAGAAATAGAAAAGAAAGAAGAGCAACAGCAGAATAGCGATTAATACAATAACAATCTTTTTGTTTTTGGATTGTTCTTGTAACAACGCAGATTCTTTTGTTTTAAACTCGTTTTCTATTTTATCAATTTCTCGTTTGTATTCATCAATTTGGAGATTAATACCAGCGACATTAGCTTTGTTGATTTTTTCTTCGTTTTTTAATTCATCTGTAATTTTATTGAAAAGGGCCAGGTTTTTATAAGCGTTCTCATAATCACCGTTTTTTAATAAAAACTTAGAAAATTCATAATGGGAATAAGATAAGTCCGATTTTTCGTTGCCTGCATTTCCTAGTTTGATTGCAGTTTTAAAATAAAAATCGGCTGCTTTCACATCATTTTTGTAATTGTAATACATTCCATTCAGCATGTTTAGTGCGACAATAGTGGAAATGTCACCGTAACGCTTGTGGTGTTTGTTAATGTATTTTAAATATGGAAGACCTTCCTCATAGCGATTAATGTCAAAATAAGCCCAAGTCAAATTAAGTTTTGTGAAAACTATTTGGGCAGAATCCTTAATTTTAGTGCTGTACTGTAACGATTTTTTATAGTAAAATATTCCTTTTTCGTACTGCTTTTTATCAAAACAATAAATATTACCTAAATTGTTGTTCAACCAGTTTTTTAGAACGTCATTATTGGTTTTGTTAGCATAAATTAAGCCTTTGTTGTAATAGTAAAAAGCTTTGTCTGTTTCTGATAACTGATCAAAATTTGCTGCAATGGTATTGTACGAACCGGCAATAAGGTTGTTGTCTTTCAAACGGATAGCCATATTTAAAGCGACTCTTGATTTTATCAATGATTTCTCATAGTTGCCCTTTTTTAATAGTTCATTGGCTTCTTTAGCGATGGAGATCGCATCGTTTTTTGAAGGGAGTTTTGTCTTTGCTAAAATACTAAAAGAAGAACTATTCGATACGAAAAGCAATAAAATAAGAATGTGTTTCAGCAGCATAAAGTTCTATATTTTAACCTTTTGGTTTCAATTGGTTTTGATTGTGGCTAGTTCCTTCATTTAAAAATATTTTTTTGATCTTTTATAATTTGAGAAAACTGTACTTCAAAAATTTCTATGTTAGAGATACGGTAAATTCAATTTTTACAAAGTAAATAATTATACGGATTATACCAAATCAGGATTTGATTAATTTATGTTTTATGGCATATTTTACAAGGCTTATCGAGTTTTTGGCATCTAGTTTTTTCATAATGTTTTTTCGATGTGTTTCTACGGTGTTGACACTAATGAATAATTGATCGCTAATTTCTTTGCCACTCAATTCAAGTGAAATTAAAATGATAATTTCTAATTCTCTTTCGGTTAAAAGTAAGTTTCCTTTCAGTTCGGGTTTGATTAATTTTGGATTGTCCTTCGTAACCGTACTAAATATTTTCTCTCGTACTGCCTTGCAAAAATATTCCTCACCGTTAGTAACCGCCAAAATTGCTTCGATAATATTTTCACCAGCACATTTTTTTGTCAAATAACCGCTACTGCCTAATTTCATGACTTCTTTTATTATTCTCAAATCATCGTGACTGGATAAAATAATAATTTTACAAGGGAATCCTTTTTGAGCAAACTCTTTGATAACCTCAATTCCGTCTTTTTCTGGCATGTTTATATCCAGAATTAGAATGTCTGATTTGTTGCGTAGCACTTCATCGTACAAATTAGTGCCATTAATAGAAAACCCTACGACCTGAAATGTAGGATTGGTATGAAGCAAAGTTCTAATTCCATCAATAAGGATTTGATGGTCATCAGCAAGATGAATTCTTATTTTATTTAACATATTAGGATTCTTACTGCCAAATTTATAGAAAATAAATAGCATTTTGGTTTTTTCATAAGGTTTTTATTGTCTTTATTGATAAAGTTTAACTAGTAGGACACAAAAAAACCCGAATTGTTACATTCGGGTTTCCTTCGCACTAATAAACTAAAGTTTATAGGTTTACCTTAATCGATCCACAGATTTTACAAGATCTTCATCCTTTTTGATGGCCTTATTAGCTAAAACTAATAACACGACAACAACTGCAGGTAGAAACATCCCAATACCTTTCTCCGAAACAGCAGGTGTTTCTCCAGATACGTTTAGTGAACGATATACAAACAATCCTAATAAAATCAAATTTAATATGATATTCAATCTGCCAATAACAAATTGATTTTGTCTTTTTTTATAGGAAACAATACTTAATACCGTTAGCGTGGTACTCAAACCTAATAATATAGTATAGACTTGGCTTTGCATGAAATAGTATTCTTGACCTTCGCCCATTGTCCACAATGGAATAAAAAATAGCAAAATGCCAGTAACTACGAAAGCAAGAAGTAAATAAATGGTTTGAATTCTTTGTATCATTTGTTAAATATGTTTTACAAAAATATATTTTCTTTTTTAAAAATACTATTGTCTGATTGAATTTTATTCGTATTATTGCACCATAATTCCGTAAGCACTTCATACTGCGGTTGATTCAATTTAAAGTTTACTACCTATCTTTTACATTATCCAAAAATTAATTAAACTCATAGAACATTCATGTTTGATATTTCTGCATTAAAAGAAATGAAGCTTTCTGAGCTTCAAGAAATAGCTAAAGCAGCTAAAACCATAAAATTTAACGGTGTAAAAAAAGAGACTTTGATTGGTCAGATAGTTGAGCATCAAATGGCTAATGTTGATACTAAAGTAAATACAAAAGCAGAAAGTGATCTGGAAGATGATAAACCTAAAAGAGTTCGCATTGTTCCTGTTAAAAAAGCAGCAATACAGAAAGCGCAGGTAAGTCCTCTATTTGAAACTGAAGAAATTGTTATAGGAGATGCAGTTGCAGTAGAAAATAATGCTCCTGCTGAAGCGCTTACCGTTCAAGAAGAACCACTTGTAATAGTGGAGCCTGGCACTGAAGAGAAAAAAGTAGGAAAGGTGATTAAGTTTAATAAATCAGCTTACGAAAAGAAAATCGCCTTAAAAAAGGATAAAGAAGAAGTAAAGGAAACGACAAAAGAAGACGATGCTGCTGTAGAAATAACTACTGAAGAAAAAGCCGAAGCTGTAGTTCCTACAAAAAAAATAAATCCAAACCAGCTGCACAAGCAGAATCCAAATGGAAATGGAAATCAAAACCCCAATTTTAAAAACAAGAAAAGCAATTTTGCCGCTTCTGATTTTGAATTTGATGGAATTATAGAAAGTGAAGGAGTTCTAGAAATGATGCCTGACGGTTACGGTTTCTTGCGTTCTTCAGATTATAACTATTTGGCTTCGCCAGATGATATTTATTTGTCAACTTCTCAAATTAGATTGTTCGGTCTTAAAACCGGCGATACCGTAAAAGGTGTGGTTCGTCCGCCAAAAGAAGGAGAGAAATTTTTCCCCTTAGTTCGCGTTTTGAAAATAAATGGACACGATCCTCAAGTGGTTCGTGACAGAGTTTCATTCGAACATTTAACACCAGTATTTCCATCAGAAAAATTCAAATTAGCTGAAAAACAAAGCACTATTTCAACAAGAATTATCGATTTGTTTTCACCAATAGGAAAAGGACAACGTGGAATGATTGTGGCTCAGCCTAAAACAGGTAAAACGATGTTGCTTAAGGAAATTGCAAACGCAATTGCGGCAAATCATCCTGAAGTATATTTAATTGTTCTATTAATTGATGAACGGCCAGAGGAGGTTACTGACATGCAACGCAGTGTGCGTGGTGAAGTAATTGCTTCTACCTTTGATAGAGAACCGCAAGAGCATGTTAAAATTGCTAATATCGTTCTTGAAAAAGCAAAACGATTAGTAGAATGCGGTCATGATGTAGTGATTCTATTAGATTCTATTACACGTTTGGCTAGAGCTTATAATACAGTGCAACCTGCTTCGGGAAAAGTGTTGAGTGGTGGTGTGGATGCAAATGCATTGCAAAAGCCAAAACGTTTCTTTGGTGCTGCCCGAAATGTAGAAAATGGGGGGTCTTTAAGTATAATTGCCACTGCATTAACAGAAACTGGTTCAAAAATGGATGAAGTTATCTTTGAAGAATTCAAAGGTACTGGTAATATGGAATTGCAATTGGATAGAAAGATTGCTAACAAACGTATTTTTCCAGCTGTCGATTTAACATCGTCAAGCACTAGACGCGATGATATGCTATTGGATCCAAAAACATTGCAACGCATGTGGATTATGCGAAAATACCTTTCGGATATGAATCCAATTGAAGCGATGGATTTCATTAATGATCGTTTTAAGAAAACGAAGAACAATGAAGAGTTTTTAATCTCAATGAATGATTAATACAAAAATTTAAGTTTTTTAGCTTAAGGCTTAAAGTTGGAAAGAAGGTAAGCTAAAAAAATAAGAATACAAAAAAAGTCCTCGAATTTCGAAGACTTTTTTTGTATTCTAGAGTCTAAATCAAAACATTATTCGATTTCTTTTTGTACTCTTTTTTCTTTTTGTTCTGAGCTTTCTTTTCGTTCTAATAAAGCCATATAAAATCCATCAAAACCGGACTCTGAGGCTAGGATTTTTTGATCTTTTACAAAGTTAAATTCCTTACCAATAGCTGTGGTCAAGAAGTGGGCAACCTGTTCTTGATTTTCGGATGGTAATATCGAGCAAGTGGCATAAACTAATTTTCCACCCGGTTTTACAATTTTAGAATAATTTTCTAAAACTTCCGATTGTACTTTACGGATATTATCAATGAATTCTGGTTTTAATTTCCATTTAGCATCTGGATTTCTTTTCAAAACTCCTAAACCACTGCAGGGGGCATCGATTAATACACGGTCTGCTTTTTCATGTAGTTTTTTAATGATTTTTGTCGAATCAATGATGCGGTATTCTATATTGAAAGCGCCGTCTCTTTTGGCTCTAATTTTTAGTTGCTTCAATTTGCTTTCATACAAATCCATAGCAATTAGCTGTCCTTTGTTTTCCATTAAAGCAGCAATATGGAGTGTTTTTCCACCCGCACCTGCACAAGTATCTACAACGCGCATTCCTGGTTTTACATCAAGGAAAGCAGCTACTAATTGAGAGTTGGCATCCTGTACTTCAAAGAAACCTTGTTTAAAAGCATCAGTTAAAAACACATTAGCTCTTTCTTTAAGTACTAAAGCATCAGGTTGATTTTTTAAAGTCTCTGTCTCAATGTTTAAATCCATCAAAATAGCACGTAGCGCTTCTCTGGTAGTTTTAAGTGTATTTACTCTCAGAATTACTTTAGCAGGTTGATTTTGGGCTGTAATTTCAGTCGCCCACACTTTTTCTCCTAATTCTTTAACGCCTAATTCATCCATCCAGTCTGGAATAGATTCTTTTAAGGCTCGCACTTTAGAAAGCTCATCAAAACGGCCTTTAATTTTTCGTTCTGGAGTTCCTTCTAACTGACGCCAATCCGGAATAGGATAGCCTCTTAAAACTGCCCAAACAGAAAACATTCTCCAAAGATTATCTCGGTCAAATGGTTCTTTTACTTCGGCTATTTCTGCGTATAATCTTTTCCAACGTACAATTTCGTAGATGGTTTCAGCAACAAACTTTCTGTCCGAACTTCCCCAACGTTTGTCTTTTTTTAAGGATCTTGCTACTACTTTGTCAGCATATTCACCTTCGTTAAAAATGGCATTTAATGCATCTATTGTTGTGTAAACTAAATTTCTGTGTAATCTCATTTTAAATAATTGAGGTGCAAAGGTACTATTTATTGATTGAATGTTATATTTTAAATAATGAATGTTATTTTTAAATTTTATGACCAAAAAAAAACATCGTGTGAATACAATGTTTTTAAGTGATTTTAAACAGAATGATTATTTTATTCTTGTCAAGTCCATCTTCTCTGGTGCATGAAGCACAAGTGGGAATTTTTCAATTTTAACAGAGCTGCTGTCTAAACCAAAAGCTCTTTCTTCGGATAAGCTTAATTTTTTAATTAAGAAGTAGGAGTTCATGATGATTTTCTCATGCCATCTTAAGTCGCTATCGTTAGATAGAAATTTTTCGGATAAAACAAATTTAAAATCGCCAATGATATTGTTTTTATTTAGCGATTCGTATCGACTTGTTATATCAACCTCTCCTTTTTTAACCATATCTTTAATAACTTCTCTAAACATCAAGTTAATTTTAGTGGGCTCTCTAAAACCAAGATTAAAGTCTACACGGTACAAGTCATCTTTTACAATTTCGGTAACTTTATATTCTGCTTTGTAAGGTTCTGTCAATATATTTACGTGAACAAACCAGTATATATCCGCTCTTTTTGGTCTTTTTTGCAAAATAGAATACATTACTTTTTCCTCTATTTCGTCTGCTCTACCAGCATTTGTCATGTATACTAAGTGTGTTGCGTACTTTGGTATACTTAAATCAGCACTTAATTCAACAAGTACTTTTTTATAATCTTCAATTTTAACAATTTTAGTATAACTTTTGTTGATTTGTTTGGCTAAGTACCATGTAGTCATGATGCTGATTAAAGTGATAGCTATAAAAAGAGTTACGTAACCACCTTCAGCAAATTTTGTAATATTGGCAGCTAGAAAACTAAATTCAATTATTAAATAAATCGCAATTAAAGGTATAATAAAGTAAAGTTTCACCCTTTTCATTATCAAATAAAAGTTAAGCAGAATAGTGGTCATTATCATACATAAGATAATAGCCAGACCATAAGCATGTTCCATATTACTGGATTCTTCAAAGTGCAGTACAATTCCAACACAACCAATAAACAATAACCAGTTTATCGAAGGAATGTACAATTGACCTTTTAATTCCGTTGGATATTTGATTTTTACTTTAGGCCAAAAATTCAGTCTCATAGCTTCATTTATCAAAGTAAATGAGCCACTAATCAAGGCTTGTGATGCTATTACAGCAGCAAGAGTTGCTATAATGATTCCTATAGGTTGGAACCAATCCGGCATGATAAGATAAAATGGATTTCCATTTTTTCCACCCAAAGTTTGAAGTGTTTCTCCTTCGTGATGAATTAAATAAGCAGCCTGTCCAAAATAATTAAGCACTAGGGCAGTTTTTACAAAGATCCAGCTAATTCTAATATTTTTACGTCCGCAATGACCCATGTCGGAATATAATGCTTCAGCACCTGTTGTACAAAGGAATACAAATCCTAAAACAAAAAATCCTTCGGGATGAATGGTCAGTAAATGATACGCATAATAAGGATTAACGGCTTTTAAAACCTCAATATTTTGTCCAATTTGTGATAATCCTAGTATGGCGAGCATTCCAAACCAAATTAGCATTATTGGAGCAAAAAACTTCCCAACTAATTTGGTCCCAAATTGCTGGATAGCAAATAGAATAAATAAAATACTAATCACTATTGGAATGGTATTTATTTCGGGATAATAAGTTCTAATTCCTTCTACAGCAGAAGAAACGGAGATAGGAGGTGTAATAATTCCATCGGCTAACAGTGCACTTCCCCCAATGATGGCAGGAACAATCAACCACTTTATTTTAGTTTTTTTGACTAAAGCATACAAAGCAAAAATCCCACCTTCACCATGGTTGTCAGCACTTAATGTGATTAGGACATATTTTATGGTAGTTTGTAAAGTAAGGGTCCAAAAAACGGCAGATACGCCACCCAAAACAACGTCAGCGTTAATAATATGATCGCCTAATATAGCTTTCATTACATATAACGGAGAAGTTCCTATATCACCGTAAATTATTCCTAATGAAATTAATAAACCACCTAATGTTAATTTACTATGCAGGTCTTTGTGCGATGCGCTCATGTACTATTTTTAAAAAACTTGTCAAAAATACACTTTTAAAATAAATTAGAGCTTTTTATCCAATAAAAAAACACGGCTTTAAAGCCGTGTCTTATCTTTTCTAATCTATTTTATTAGGATCTTCTATTATCATTTCTTGAAGAGGAATTCCCACGTTGAGCGTCACTTTTTTGCGGTGCTGACTCTCTTGACGAGTTTCCTCTATTTTGCGACTCTGCTCTTTGTGGCGCAGCTTGTCTGGCCTGATTCATTCTGTTTTGAGAATAATCTCTTGGTGACTCTGCTCTTTGTGGCGCAGCTTGTCTTGGCTGACTCATTCTGTTTTGAGAATAATCCCTTGGAGACTCTGCTCTTTGTGGTGTAGCTTGTCTGGCCTGACTCGTTCTGTTTTGAGAATAATCTCTTGGTGACTCTGCTCTTTGTGGCGCAGCTTGTCTGGCCTGGTTTGTTCTGTTTTGAGAATTATCTCTTGGTGACTCTGCTCTTTGTGGCGCAGTTTGTCTCGACTGACTCGTTCTATTTTGGGAATAATCTCTTGTAGAACCGCTTCGTTGTGGCGCAACTTCTCTGGAAGAATTAGTTCTATTTTGAGAATAATCTCTTGTAGAGCCGCTTCGTTGTGGCGCAACTTCTCTGGAAGAATTAGTTCTATTTTGAGAATTATCTCTTGTAGAGCCGCTTCGTTGTGGCGCAACTTCTCTGGAAGAATTAGTTCTATTTTGTGAATAATCTCGCGAAGAACCGCCTCTTTGTGTAGCAGATTCTCTGGAGGAATTAGTTCTGTTTTGAGAATAATCTCTTGAAGAACCGCCTCTTCTGTTAGCATAGCCAACTTCGTTTCTAGAACCTCTTCTTTGGTCTAATTCGTAACGGTTTACCACATTTGCATTTCTTCTTGAAAAAGAATAATTTGGGTTTTGTCTTTCATAGCCATTCGAGCGTCTTGAATTGTAATAAACTACAGTGCGATCATTTCTTCTATTATTAACATAATTGTAGTAATTATTAATATTTAGATTAATATTGATATTGTTTCTGTATCGGAATACTGGAAAGGGATTCCATGCATAATAATAAGAGGGATAATAATTCCAATTCCAAGAGGAATAGTAAGGACGGTAATTAGTGGACCAAAAAGAAGCGTAAATTACAGGAGTACTGTAATATACTGGCTCATAAATATAGTTTTCTCCATACATAAAAACGTCACCAACTACTTGTACATGAATTTTGTTGTTTCGGTCTTTTTCTACATCAATTGTAGCAACATCTTGATAAACATCATCATCAAGAACGGATTGAACGATGATTAAATGTGTTCTGTTTTCTACTGTTTCAATCACCCGTAAGTAATCAACTTGGTTGTCGTTGTTTAAATCCAAATTAGATATTTGCAAATCAGGATCATTCAGTCTTCTTTCAAAATCCTGTAGGTCTCTAGAATCGCCAAAAATAGAAGCAACAGCTCTCAAGTCAAGATTGTCACTGATTTCGGCATTCATAGCATTTACTGATGTTCTATTTTGCGCTTGTATCTGCGTTGCGAAAACAGCAGTCAATAGACTCAATAATAGTAGTTTCGTTTTCATAATTAATTGGATTAAATTTCCCTTTTTTTTCAATATCCAATTACTGTGCCAATTAATTTGGGTACTTTATTGCATTTCTATTAATAGTTGTAAATTAGCAGTAAAATGTACTAAAAATGAAAAATATTTTACTGTCTTTGTTGGTTTTAGTAGTTGCTGTGTCTTGTAAAACAAGTATTTATAAGTCTGAAAGAATAGAAGAAACTAATTTTCAGTCTGCTGTAATAGACACTTTATTTCAGGATAAAATAAGTATTAGAGCGATTCAAATTGATAAAAATAAAATTTGGTACGCTGCAGATAAAGGAAGATATGGTTTTTATAATTTGGATTCTAATCAAAAGATTGAAAATAGAATCAGCAAGGATTCACTAAATCTTGAATTTAGAAGTATTGCTCAAACAATAGAACATGTTTTTATTTTAAATGTAGCCAACCCTGCACTTCTTTATCGGGTTTCCAAAGCGGGTTTGAGCACGCAGTTAGTTTACCAAGAAAGCCACCAAAAAGTGTTTTATGATAGCATGCAATTTTGGGATAACCATGAAGGAATTGCAATGGGTGATCCAATTGAGAACTGTCTCAATATTATTGTAACAAGGGATGGTGGCAATTCATGGAATAAAATATCATGCGAAAAACTACCAAAAGTGTCAGATGGGGAAGCAGCTTTTGCTGCAAGCAACACTAATATTGTTATAAAAGATAATAACACTTGGCTTGTTTCAGGTGGTAAAAAAACGCGAGTTTTTTATTCTCCTGATAGAGGTGAAAGTTGGTCTGTTTATGAAACTCCAATTGTACAAGGCAAAACTATGACAGGAATTTTTACAGCTGATTTTTACGACTCAAATATAGGGATGGTTGCTGGAGGTGATTATGAGGTTAGGAACCAAAATTTTTCTAATAAAGCAAGGACAACAAATGGAGGAAAAACATGGGAGCTTGTCTCGGAAAATCAAGGTTTTGGCTATGCGTCTTGTGTGCAGTATGTGCCCAAAAGCAGCGGAAAATCACTTGTTACTGTGGGAACTTCTGGAATATATTATTCCTCAGACAGCGATACTATATGGAAGCTATTGTCTACGGATTCCAGCCTAAATACAATACGTTTCCTTGATGACAAAACTGCGATTGCAGCGGGACAGAATAAAATGATTCGCATCCGTTTTAAATAAAAAAAACACCTTAAACTGTAGCAAATTAGCCGGAAGTTTAAGGTGTTTTTATTGAACTAATAATAAGTGAAATTTTATTTTCTGGAGCCTTTATTTCTATATTGTTGCAGTAATTTTCTATTAAAATCTTCCTCTGCTTTTTTAAGTTTAACTATTTTTACTGCAGGTAAAATTTTCTTCACATTCTGCATGAATTTCTTTCTTAATAAAAAGAGTACTTCCTCCGTATCTTCTATTTGTGCTAAGAAAGTATTAGCTTCTTTTTCCGTTATTTGGTCTAAGGAGCCATCATTCATTCTTCTCATGTAGGTTTTCATTTTTTGATGTCTCAATTCAAATTGTTTGTCATCAAAGGTGTTATAGATTGGCCAGAATCTCTCTGCTTCATTTGTGGTGAAGTCTAATTCCGTTGTGAAAAAAGCGGCTTTTAACGCTTTAATCTGTTCTTTTTTATCTTTCATACTTTCGCCTTGAGCAAAAAAGTTAAAGGAAACGAAGAATACTAGTATTGGTAATAATTTTTTTAATGTCATTTTTATTTTTTTAAATTTTATCTTTTAGTGAAAACTTTAAAAACTCATTTAATCTAAAATGAGATTTTCTAAATTTGAGTTTGTTGATAAATGATCTTCAATGGTTTCGTCTTCTAGAACGATGCTACTATTGATTTTTTCAATATCTTCCGTCTCTAGTCCATTTATTAGGTCATATTGGTTTACATTAGACTGATAAGTAATGTAATTTTCTATGGCAACGGTATCTAATTCTTTTGTATTTGACTCAGTGGGGCTTAGAATTGGAATCAATAAGGCAAAAATTAAAACGGCAGCAGTACTTAACATAATTAACAATTTTCTTTTTTGAAAAATAGAAATTACTTTTGGCTCGCTTACTGGCAATTGCTCCATCATTTTGATCGAAAAATTTTCAAAATAGTGATCGGGTATCTTAAATCCGGGTTCAATTTTAGGATCGTTTTCTAATTTAAATGTTTTCATATTCTTTTAGACAGTGTTATTACAAAAAGGTTTAATTAGTGGTTACAAATGCTTCTATTTTTTTTACTGCAATGTGATAGGATGCTTTTAATCCACCCACTGAGGTTCCTAGTATTTCAGAAATAGCTTCATACTTGAGTTCTTCAAAATATTTCATTTTAAAAATTAGCTGCTGTTTTTCAGGGAGTAAAGCAATCGCTTTTTGTAATTTTATTTGAATTTCATTTCCATCAAAAAAAACATCGGCTTCTAGATTATCGATTGCTTTATTTTGTATTGTTTCTGATGAAACTCCACTTCTTTTTGATTTTTGTTTTAAAAATGTCAAGGCCTCATTGGTAGCAATGCGATACATCCACGAAAAGAGTTTACTGTCTCCTTTGAAATTTTTTAAATTTTGAAATATTTTAATAAAAGTATTTTGCAACACATCATCTGTATCGTCGTGATTCAAAACGATATTTCTAATGTGATTGTAAAGGGGTCTTTGATAATCCAATATCAACTTCTGAAACGCTTGGTTTTGCGTTTTAGAGTTTAATAACTGATTTATAAATTCCTGTTCTTCTTGCAAAATTGTTTTTTATAGATGAGAATAGAATTTATTAAAAAGGTTTAATCGTTTCCTATTAGTTTTAAAATTCAGATTGCTCTTCCTCTTTGTTGATAACAGGTGCAGGAACTTTTACAGCTTCTACTTTTTTAATTGGAGCAGGAATATAAGTGCTGACAGGAATCACTTTTGGTTTTATCGGGTAATAAATTTCAGTGACCCATCTCGATGGATTCTTAATTTCGGATCTGCTGATTTTGAAGATTTCCAAATGTGAAAATGTAGGATCGACTATTATTTTATTAGAATTAATGAATCCCATTGCTTTATCCATCGCTTTTTTCGTGTGGGAATAATCACCAGTTAACGTTGTTTTTACAGCCTCAAAGCCCTCCAGTTTTCCAGTTAAGATGTCACTGCCTGAACTTGTCAAAATTTGACTTTTTATAGGTACACAAAAAGAGATTCTAGCCAGTCCATTGGCTAAGTCATAAGTATGATAAAGTAAAAATGGTTTCCCGTTGCGCTCGATATCGTTTTTATTACAGAAATCAATTATCTTGAAAAATACGATCCTTGAATTTTTGGTAACTTTAGAAAGTTTGCTTGTAAAGGTTTGTTTTAAGTAATAAGTAGGTGCAATTTTTGTTAAGCCATCTACTTTTACTTTGTACGTGTTTATTTCAAAATCAAGAGTTTTGTCTAGCTTGGACAAACTTTTTTCATACATGACCCCAATGATTTTATCCATACCACCGTTAAAGGCAGTATACACTTTCATAGAAAAACTCATTTTCCCAATAGTCTTCCATGTTACTTTTGTGCCGCCTACCGTATCCTTGAAAGTCCAAAACACCGCTGATGAACTTCCATTGTAGTCCATTTTTTGTGAAATACTGTCGTTTTCCTTTACAAAAATAGTTTTCATATTTCCAGAGCCGTCTTTTCCTTCCCAAGAATAATAGGCACCTACTCCAATTGTTTTTTGTGGATAAGTAATTTTTATTTCAGGATCTTCAGTAATCCATGAACCAAAATCTTCCCAGTTTTTGAAATCATTTACAAAATTATAAACGTTCGATTTTGGAGAATTTATGATTTGACTTCTTTCTACGGTAAAATCTCCTTTTTGAGTAGCTACAAAAATGGATAGGGCTACAAAACTAAGCAGTAGTAAAAGAAATAAATATTTTAAAATCCTCATAATACACGGGTTTATTAATTTCTGTAAAGTTAAAAATTTAATTTATAAGTCACTGAAAGTGTTAAATAAATATATATATCTTTTTTTGTGAAAAAGGGACAATATAATTCAATTGTTTTTTGTTCAACTAGATTTGAATGGCAAGTTATAATCTATTTTAATTATAAGGGTTTTTTTAAGGGCATAATGTTTAGAATTTTATTCCGTTATTTTTAAGTAAATGATATTCAATAATTTAGGATATAAATAGGAGTGAGGATTAGATTTGAATTTACAAAAGGTCCTGAAATAAAAAAGTCCACGATAAAGTGGACATTATTATTTATTTATTGCAAACTACCGTTTAAAGAATATCTTTATCAAGAACAATATCCCAATAAAAACTCCAAATCCTATTAATATTTTATAATTGCCTTTATAAAATATTCTGTGCAACGCTAAATCTTTTCGGTAGGCGTATACCATCGCAATGACAAACGCAATAAAAAAAAGTCCTGCAAATACTAATTGTCCCTGACTAAACATAATTAAAATATTTTTTTGACAAATTTAGTTATTTGTTTAATAATAGTTTGCTAATTTGTATTTTCATTTGATAAAAATACTAAAGATGCAAAAACAAATTAATGCCGTAAAAGAATTTCATTCTACGTTCAAAATTGATTTTAATGAAAGTCCTACAGCCAATTTAGGAGAGCGTAAGCATGAACTTCGTTATAATTTAATGAAGGAAGAAAATGAGGAGTATCTAGAAGCGGTTCAAAATAATGATTTAACAGAAATAGCAGATGCTTTAGGAGATATGATGTATATTCTCTGCGGAACAATTATAGAGCATGGCTTACAGGATAAAATAGAGGCGGTATTTGATGAAATTCAGCGCAGTAACATGAGTAAATTAGACGAAAATGGAAACCCTATTTATCGGGAAGATGGAAAAGTATTAAAAGGGCCAAATTACTTTAAACCGGATTTTTCAATTATTCTTAAATAGGATTTACTAAGCCCTCTAGACGATAGGTAGTCCTGTAGAAAACAATAAAGGCGATTTTACAAATTAAAATCGCCTTTATGTAAAGATAAAATCTAAAAATTATATTTTAACGGTCCATCCAAAAGTGTCTTTTTCTAACTTATTTTGAATATTGGTCAATTTGTCTTTGAGTTGTATTGCTACTGATTTTTCAATTTTTGGCAATTCAAAATAGACATCTTGATATGAGAATCCCGAGATTGGACTAACTACGGCAGCTGTTCCAGCTCCAAAAATTTCTTTTAAAGTTCCATTTTTAGCTGCTTCAACTAGTTCAGAAACTAAAACTGGACGAATCTCCACCTCTATTCCTTCACTTTTAGCCAGGTCGACCAGTGTTTTTCTGGTTACCCCATCCAAAATTCGTTCACTTACTGGAGCAGTAAGTAAGGTATCGTTTATTCTAAAGAAAACATTCATTGTTCCAGCTTCTTCAAGTTTGGTATGCGTGGCGTCATCCGTCCAAATAACCTGCTGAAAACCGGCTGCATTAGCTAATACAGTAGGGTAGAACTGAGCCCCATAGTTCCCCGCTGCTTTTGCCGCCCCAATTCCTCCATTTGCAGCTCTACTGAAATGTTCTGCAATAAGTACTTTTACATCACCAGAATAATACGATGTCACTGGAGATAAAATGATCATAAATTTATAATCATTAGATGGGTTAGCAATTACGCCCGTTCCAGTTGCAATCATAAAAGGTCTGATGTACATCGCATTTCCTTTTCCTTTTTTTATCCAAGCCTCATCCAACTGTAGTAATTGATGTAGCCCATTCATGAATATTTCTTCAGGAACCTCTGGCATAGCCATTCTAACCGCTGATTTATTGAAACGATTGTAGTTTTCATCAGGTCTAAAAAGCCAAACAGCATCATCAGTATCCTTATAAGCTTTCATTCCTTCAAAAATCGCTTGTCCATAATGAAATACTCTGGTTGATGGGTCTAACAAAAAAGGAGCGTAGGGCTTAATGACTGGTTTTTGCCATTCCCCATTTGTAAAATCACATTCAAATAAATGATCCGTAAAAACGGAACCAAAGCTTAAGTTTTCAAAATTTACTTCCTTTATTTTTGAAGTAAGAGATTTTAAAATTTCAATTTTGTTAGTTTGAGTTGTACTCATAGTATTGTATTGTTTTTTGTTTTTTTATAAAGTTATAAGACAAAGCTTAAAAAGATAGAGTTTCCATCTCTTAGACTTTAATATTTGCAAAATTAAATAAAAATCAGCAAATTACTTATCAAAACTACATTAATTATAGCGTTTAACTAACATTTGTTTACGTTTTTGAAAATCAAAAAAAAACAAGCTTAATTCCAGTGATTATATAAAAAATTGCCGTTTTTAAGTGGTAAAGGCAATAGTTTTGATTAAATTTGAGCGGTTTTATATTATATAAAGCAGTATAACCTAGCATATAATTTTGAAAAGAGAAATAATTCAGACCCTTGACGGCTCTACAACGATCCATTTAACCGAATGGGACGAATGTTATCATTCAAAGCATGGCGCAATTCAAGAAGCGCAACATGTTTTTATTAAAAATGGCCTTTCCCTATTTCAAAATCAAAAAGTTGCTATACTCGAAATAGGATTTGGCACTGGTTTAAATGCTTTTATCACGCTTTTAGAAGCCAAAAAAATGCAGCAGACCATAGATTACGTAGGGGTAGAAGCCTATCCAATTTCTGCAGAAGAAGTCTTAAAGATGAATTACGTATCTGAGTTGAATGCAGATCAGGAAAGTACGCTTTTCGATACGATTCATGAAAGCAATTGGGGAGAAAAAGTACTTTTACATGATGGTTTTACACTAACCAAACGGAAGCAATTTTTTGAAGAAATTAATGATGACAATACGTACGATTTAATCTATTTTGATGCTTTTGGATATAGAGTCCAACCAGAATTGTGGAGTACAGAAATTTTTAGAAAAATGTTTAAAGCGCTTAAAAATAATGGAGTACTGGTTACTTATGCTGCAAGAGGTGTTGTTAAAAGAAGCATGATCGAAGTAGGATTTACTGTTGAAAAACTGGCGGGACCTCCTGGAAAAAGAGAAATGTTCCGTGCTCGCAAGGGCTAAGATACGTTTTAATTAGATTATTTTAATAGTTTGGTCTAGTTTTATAGCGTAAAATAAAAAACCAAAAACTACGTTAAATAATAATTATGTAATATCAAAAAATGTAATTTTACGTCAATATTAGAATCTTAATCTAACCAAATTCATCCTTGTCTTATGTCGAAAATAATGTACGATTATACAAAATCTGTTTTAGAAAGAGTAAGTTTTGATCCAATGCTTTTTTGCAAAGAGTTAGAAAAAGCCATCAAGATGTTATTGCCCTATGAAATGGAACAATTGCGTGAATGGTTATTAAATTTTACGATTGGAAAACCAGAATTAAAACAATGTTTATTAATAGTAAATTCATAAAAAAAAGGAACCGCTAACTAACGGTTCCTTTTTTTATTTTTTATGAATGGAACTGATGATTTGTACATTCTGGAAAACGATTGCTCCTTTTATGACGCCAGCAATTGTGCTGCGAAGCGCTTCAATAATCTGAATTTTTAATTCACTTTTAGGAAAAATTAAACTGACCTCTCGTGCCGGTTTAGGTTCTTTAAAATGGCGCAACTTAAGTTTGTCGCTATCTTTTAAGTCTAATGTATGCAGGTAGGGAAGTAATGTAGTTCCTAGTCCTTCATCGGCTAGTTTTATTAAGGTTTCAAAACTCCCACTTTCTATTTGAAAATGACCTGTTTCACTTCGAGGATTATTTTTGCATAAGTTTAGAATTCCATCACGAAAGCAATGTCCATCTTGCAGTAGTAAAATTTCGTCCAAGTTTAAGTCGGAAACTTCTATTTCTTCTTTTTGAAAATGGTGGTGGCTTTCTGGAATGTAAGCAACAAAAGGTTCGAAATAGAGTACAATTTCTTTAATTTTATCTTCCATCAAGGGCGTTGCAGCAATAGCCGCGTCAAGATGACCATTATTTAGTTTTGTTATAATTTCTTCCGTATTCAACTCTTCGATGATGAGTTTTACCTTAGGATATTTTTTGATGAAATTATTCAAAAACATAGGTAGCAGCGTGGGCATGATAGTGGGAATTATTCCTAGCCTGAATTCTCCACCAATAAAACCTTTCTGTTGCTCAACAATATCTTGTATGCGATCTGCTTCGTTGACTATATTTTTGGCTTGGTTTACAATTTTCTGACCAATATCAGTAAGTTGAATAGGTTTTTTTGTTCGATCAAATATCTGAATGCTTAATTCTTCTTCTATTTTTTGAATTTGCATGCTCAATGTAGGTTGAGTTACAAAACACTTTTCTGCAGCCAATGTAAAATTTTTATGTTCAGCCACGGCAAGAACATATTTTAGTTGAGTAATTGTCATAATTATAATAATTGCTGATGCAAATTTAGTAAAACTATAACTTTTTATTATGGTGTTTTTCATTAATCTTAGGCTAAATTTACAATTGTAAGAATTTAATATAAAAACTATGAAAATGAAAACAAACATTTTAGGATTACCAGTTAAAGAATCAGAATTGATAGTTAATGAATTGAATATTTTGTTATCTAATTTTCAGGTGTATTATCAAAATTTAAGAGGAATTCATTGGAATATAAGAGGGAAGCGTTTTTTTGATTTGCATGTGAAGTTTGAAGAATTATACACAGATTCTCAAATGAAAATTGATCTAATAGCAGAGAGAGTCTTAACTGTTGGAGGTACACCACTTCATACTTTTGAAGATTATATTAAAAATAATCAGTTGGTTGTTGGTAAAAATATTTCTAATGATGAAAAAGCGGTTCATTTGATTGTCGCCTCGTTATCTCATTTACTAAAAATTGAAAGAGAGATTCTTAATAAATCTGCAGCAATTAATGATGAAGGTACAAATGCCATGATGAGTGATTTTATCTCAGAGCAAGAGAAGACAATATGGATGATGCAGGCTTGGTTAGAAGAAAGCTTGTAAGTTAAATATTGATTTAAAAAAGGCAAAATGAACTATAAATTTTTCATTTTGCCTTTTTTTTTGTTAATTTATAGCAAAAATAGAATAACTGGCATCATTTTTACCAAACTAATTCTATTTTTGCGCCAATGAAGATACTATCTAAAATGTTTTTAATTCTGTTTATTGCTTTTTTAATCACGCCTGCAGTTATTACCGTGATTGAGAAAAGTGGGGATATATCTATTTTTTATACTGTTTCTGAAGAAGAGCATGTTCATAAAGAAATTAAGACTTTTTTTTATTTAGAAACCCCTGCTGAAATTAGTGCTTCATCCAAGATATCTTCTGGCGTTATCCTATCGGAGAATTTATCAAAACACGATAAAATTACCTCTTCCATATTTATTCCTCCTCCCAACGAAGTATAGTACAATTCTCGATTTTATTTTTTAAAATTAATTAGCACATTAGCATGTGGTTCATTTTGTATTCAATTTTTAGTTAGGTATTATGACAAAAAAAAATAATCTTTTTGCTAACCTTAAATCTGATTTTGCGTCTGGTTTAGTGGTTTTTTTAGTGGCGTTACCATTGTGTTTAGGTATTGCAATGGCTTCTGGAGCTCCGTTATTCTCTGGAATTATAGCTGGAGTTGTTGGTGGTATAGTGGTAGGGTATTTAAGTAAGTCGCACATAAGTGTTTCTGGACCTGCAGCGGGTCTTACCGCTATTGTACTTACTGCAATTACAGATTTAGGTGCTTTCGATATTTTTCTAACGGCTGTTTTTATAGCGGGCGCAATTCAACTAATATTGGGTTTTGTAAAGGCAGGAAGTATTTCTAATTATTTTCCAACTAATGTTATTGAAGGAATGTTAGCCGGTATTGGTATCATCATTGTTTTAAAGCAGCTGCCTCATGCTTTTGGATATGACAGTGATTTTGAAGGAGATTTGGCCTTTATGCAAAAGGATGGAAGTAATACATTTTCTTCGTTAGCTGGTATTGTTGATTATATTCAAATTGGTTCTATCGTTATTACATTAATTTCTCTGACAATATTGATTTCATGGGATAAAGTGCCATTTTTGAAAAAATTAAAGTTAGTACCAAGTGCTTTAATCGCAGTTACTATTGGTGTTATCTTAAATGAAATTTTTATAGGAACAGGAAGCACGTTAGCAATTGGAAAAGAACATTTGGTTTCTTTACCGGTTCCATCCTCTTTAGAAGAATTTAAATCGATCATCGTAACTCCTAATTTTTCTGGAATTGCAAATCCTAAGGTATGGGTGATTGCCTTAACGATTGCTATTGTTGCATCTATTGAAACTCTTTTAAGTATTGAGGCAGCAGACAGAATGGATGTGCAAAAGAGGTATACCGATACTAATGTAGAATTAAAAGCGCAAGGTATTGGAAACATGATCAGTTCACTTTTAGGCGGTTTGCCGTTAACTTCTGTAATTGTACGTACCTCTGCCAACAGTAATTCAGGCGCTAAGTCTAAAATGTCTGCCATTATTCATGGCTTATTATTACTAGTTAGTGTGCTTGCTATTCCAGTGATTCTTAATAAAATTCCGTTGGCCACCTTAGCAGCTATTTTGATCCTAGTTGGCTATAAATTAGCAAAACCGGCTACATTTAAACACTTTTGGGAAAAAGGGAAATACCAATTTGTGCCATTTATTGCCACTTTATTGGCGGTCGTATTTTTAGATTTGTTGAAAGGAGTTACCTTAGGAATTATCATTAGTATTATTTTTGTTTTAAAAGGAAATCTACAGCGAGCTTACTTATTTAGAAAAGAGGAATATGCTGATGGCGACGTTATTCATATTGATTTGGCACAAGAAGTTTCTTTTTTGAATAAAGCGGCTATCAAACAGACATTAAGTCAAATTCCAGAAAATTCTAAGGTGATCATTGATGCAAAAGATACGGTTTACATTGCTCATGACATTTTGGATTTAATCCATGAATTTAAAACGACGAGGGCAATGGATGATAATATAAAAGTGAAGCTAAGAGGGTTTAAAAAAGCATATCAGTTGGAAAATACGATTGACAGTCAAAATCATGTGACTATTGAACATTACTATGATGCTGCAAAAAGAGTAATGGTTACAAGAGAATTAGCAGATGATGAATTTCTTGAGGAAGAAAAAAACATTTAATTAAACAAAAAATGAGTTCCTTTACAATAGATTTGCAAGGAATAAACGGTTGTATAAATAAAATAATTTTTAAAAGTTATGGTTGATTTTTATAAAAAAATACTAGAGAATAATAAAAAATGGGTAGAAACCTCATTAATGAGCGACCCAAATTATTTCCAGGATTTAGCTAAAGGGCAGACACCACCTTTGTTATGGATCGGTTGCTCTGATAGTAGGGTTCCGGCAAATGAAATTATAGGAGCAAAACCCGGGGAAGTATTTGTACATAGAAACATTGCTAATATGGTTGTACATAGTGATATGAATATGTTGAGCGTTCTAGATTATGCAGTAAATGTATTGAAGGTGAAACATGTATTAGTATGTGGACATTATGGATGTGGTGGTGTGAAGGCTGCAATGGGAAATGATTCTATAGGAATTATTGACAACTGGATTCGTCATATTAAAGACGTATATCGATTACACAGTAATTATTTAGATTCTATTCAAGATGAAGCGACACGGTTTAATACTTTTGTAGAATTGAATGTAAAAGAGCAGGTTTTTGATTTAGCCAAGACCTCAATTGTTCAAGCGGCATGGAAAAATGGTCAAGAACTAACATTACACGGCTGGGCATACGGACTTAATTCTGGTTTCGTGACTGATTTAGAGGTTAATATCAGTTCGAATAAAGATTTAGATGCGGTGTACCAATTGAAATTTTAATAGTATCAAAGCCACTTTTAAGTGGCTTTTTTAGTATCAGAATTTGATTTTCCTTATTTTTTCATTTTACAACTCGAAATAGAAGGCAACCCGTTATTCTATGTGAATTGAACATTTAATTTTGACTCCACTATTTTGTGTGTTTAAAAAAAGTCTAGTGTCATACAATGATTTTTGAAGATTTTTAATTTTATTCTCACGACTTTTGATGTCTTCTTCTTGCTGTGAGTTGCAAACCTTACTTTCATGAAATTTAATTTTTACTTCAATCATTTTAACAATTAGCTCTAGGGCTTCATTTGTGCTAAATTCAACTTCAATAAGTGGGATTTCCATGTTTTTAAGCTTTAAAGATTATTGTCCTTGACCTAATGAATATCCGGCTTTTCCATCAAAGTCGTATAAATTTTCTGTTTTAATTACATCAATTTTAGCATCCAACGCAGTGGATAATAAAGTTATGATTTGGCTTTTCTCGATTAATTTTCCATGGGTTGGTTTAAATCTACAACGCCAGTGATCCGTGCAATAGGTTTCATTAAATCCGTCAGGCCAAACTTTAATTCCACGATTGGTAATCATAGTCAAATGTTTATCATCAGTACCAATAGTTTTAATTTTTTCGGCCAATTCGTTTGGATCTGTTCCATTCCAATGTATAAATAGGTCAACTCCAACTAATTCTTTGTTTTTAGCAGGTTTCTTTGCATATTTTGGTAGGTTTAAAACGGCATCTTTCGCATACGAAACGTGTTTTAATTTAGATGGATTTTTACCCAAATTGGCAATAACAGCTTGGGCAAATTCTTTTGTTCCTACTTTTTCTTTGCTTATTCCTTCTTTGTAAATATCATAAGTATGGATTCCGTCTTCTATGGTTTTTAACCAAGCATTTTGTATTTTTTCCGCAATTTCTGTTTGCCCAATGTGATTTAGCATCATTACAGCACCTTCTAATAATCCAGATGGATTTGCCAAGTTTTGATCAGCACGTCTTGGTGCTGAACCATGGATTGCTTCAAACATGGCACATTCTTCACCAATATTAGCCGAGCCAGCCAATCCAACAGAACCAGCAATTTGTGCAGCAATATCAGACAGAATATCACCATAAAGATTTAAGGTTACTATGACATCAAAGATCTCTGGCGTATCCGCCATTTTTGCAGCACCAATATCAACAATCCAATGTTCATTCTCAATTTCGGGATATTCTAAAGCAATTTCATCAAAGACCTGGTGAAACAGTCCGTCTGTTTGTTTCATGATGTTGTCTTTAGTAAAACAAGTTACCTTTTTTCGACCGTACACTTTAGCATACTCAAAAGCATAACGAACTATTTTTTCGCAACCAGGACGGCTTATAAGTTTTAAACATTGTACTACTTCATCGGTTTGTTGGTGCTCAATTCCAGCATATAAATCCTCTTCATTTTCGCGAATAATTACAATGTCCATTTTAGGATGTTTGGTCTCTACAAAGGGATGTAAACTCATACAGGGTCTCACGTTTGAATATAGTCCAAGAAACTTTCTAGTTGTTACATTTAAACTTTTGTAACCACCACCTTGTGGAGTGGTTATTGGAGCTTTTAAAAAAACTTTATTTCTACGAATAATATCCCAAGATTCACTCGCAATTCCAGAAGTATTTCCTGATAAATAAACTTTTTCTCCTACTTCTATTTCATCAATTTCTAATTCTGCTCCGGCTGCAATAATGATTTTAAGAGTTGCATCCATTATTTCTGGACCAATTCCATCTCCTTTAGCTACTGTAATTCGAGTCATTTGATTTATTTTAAGTGTTTTGATACTGCAAAGTTCGCACTATTTATACATAAATTTTTATTTATATTTGTAATGAAACACATAAAATATTTTTATATGTTGTATTCCTAGTTTGCTAGGTGTTTTTTTAAATTGAAGTTGCAGAAAACCAACACTAGTACTTCCTTTTATTCCTCCTCTTTTTGTCAATCCTTAAAATCTATTAGATAATTAGCTTAAAATTCTACTTGATGGGATTATTGAAGGAGATTTCTTTTACGAGAAATTGGAATAGAAACTTAAATGCGATTGTCAATACGCTTAAAGAAGATTTTAAAACCGCAGTGATTTTAGCCTAATTTGACTTGGTGAATTTGTCTTGAAGCTTCCGTAATAAATATGAAATTGGGAAGGTAGATCATTTTTTGAGCGGGACAATTTGTAAGTAGAAATAATTTAATTCCAAAATCTAAATGCATTTGACTTCCAATAAAGCGCTAAAATAATCGATTTTCACCGTTGTTGTGACTTTCAAGTTGATAAATGATTAGCTTTCAAGACGAACGATAAAGTGCCACTTATACAATCCTATTTTGTGTTAAAACGGGCTATTTTATCTAAAAAGCCACATGTGAAATAATAAATAAAAAACGTCAGCACAAGATTATTTGAAGTACACAAAAATGAATTCAATTCAATATATTTTTTGATGCGGGCTATTCATTATCCATATTCTCATTAAAGGCAGATGGTAATAAAGTAGGTATAAATTTAATTAGAATAGGCAGCAATAAACTCCCTCCCGGAAGTAAAAAAATAGCCAGTGATGGAACGGTTTTACAAATTTCTAATAATTGTTTTTTGACTTTTTTCTTTTCTTTCTCGTCTAAATCCCTGCGAGTGGAATAAGCTAGGAGCACCATTAATTCCTTACTTTGTAAAATTTCTTTAATCAATCTGTTTTTATTACGGCCAATAAGAGTAACTACACTTTGAGTGGTTTGGTCATAAAAATGCTTAACTGGATTTGAATAATTAAAATATGGAATTTCTTTTTTGTGCTTTGAAATGAATAGATGGGTACTGTTGACACTTTCGTTTACAAAATAATCGGGTATTTGCAAGATCTCAGCTAACGATTGCAAAAAATACAATTCATCATTTTCTATTTTACCATCACTCCACAAAGCCATTCCAGCAATATCTATTAAATAATATTTTTCCAATTCATTTGTGAAGTAATCTAATTGAAGTGTTTCTAAACTTTGAGCTGAAACTTTTGAGAATTTACTATAGCGAATAGAAGCTTCAAAGAGTTTGATTAATAAATCATCGTACTGTGATTTTTTGGATTTTATTTTTAAAGCCAATGTGACGATATTTACAATGGTCTCTTCAATTTTTTTTAGGTATTTTTCGGGAATCTCTCCATGGATTAAATATTGACGAAACGCAAGTGTGTCAATAAACAATAATGCATTAGTAACAAGATGAGAAAAATTTTTACTGATGATGCTGTCATTAGTTTGAACTCGAGCATCAATAATTTTTTCTAAAGTTAAAGCAGGTGAGTTTTTGGGTAATATTTTTTTAAATAAATTAGATCCTTGAGGATGCGTTTGATTGTAAAAAATAACAACATGTTTAATGAAATTAGCAGCAGTAATATCCTCATTGGTCAAACAAAAAACACCATATAAGGTATTCAAAAGTGCTACTTTTGAGATCTCATCTTTAAACCAGCCTTTGGTATCAATGGCTGTAATTGTTTCAAAGGAAATGATATGACCATAGATAAATCCCGTATCTCTAACTTTTTGATAAAAAGTGTCCGTAGTTTTTGAAACAGTATCTTTTGAAAATTTTTGTTCAATAAAAAATTTATCTATCCAACCTGATGCCGAAGGGTTAATCATTGCTCTAATTTGAAGATACAAAGCTATGTATTTTTATGGTCTTCTTGTTATAATAAAATTAAAAAACCGTCTCATAACTGTTATGAGACGGTTTCATTGATTTATTTCAAATATTATTTGATAATAGCAGAGCAGGCAACCCTTGCGCCAGCATTTCCAGCAGGTTGTGAAACATAATCATCAGCGCCTTGATGCACGATTAACCCTTTACCTATTATGTTTTTAGTTTCATCTGCAGATCCAATACCCCATTCACTAGTCCTAAAAGTGACGGTGCCATTTCCATTTTTATCAGCTGTAAAATTACCAATATCTCCTTTATGAGCTTCGCCTTCTCCTAATTTTCCGTGTTTTTTAAATGTTGGATTCCAGTGTCCACCGGCGGAACTTCCATCAGCAGCGGTACAATCTGATTTCTCATGAATGTGTATGGCATGAATGCCAGGAGTTAAGCCTGTTAATTTAGCAATCATCGTTACTGTTCCTTTATTTTCAACAAATGTGGCCGTTCCGGTTACATTGCTATTACTTTTTGGTTCGAAAGCAATCACCAATGTCTTATCATTATTTAAGGAAGTATTGGTTTTACAACCAATTAAAACTGCTAAACCAATTCCAAATAGTAAAACTAATTTTTTCATAATATGTTTTATTTCAAAGATAAGAAATTTTGGAGTGCAGAGTAGGAGATTCCCTTGTTAATAATGGAATGTTTTATTTTTTTTTAAAATGTACTTCTAATTGGTAAAGAATATCTTTATACTTTTGCAAGGAATGTATCATTCGAACAAAAGGCCTAGTTTTGTTACTGCATGTAGCGATAGAAACTTTGATATTGGAATTTATATTTTTAGGTAGTATTAAAAAAGAGTTAAAAAAATGAAGCACAAAGAAATAGCCATTATTAGCTGGAGTTTATTGAAAAGGACTTATAACGAATTTGATGATGATAATGGGATAAAGTTAAGCGCATCTTTGTCTTATTACACTATCTTTTCATTGCCTCCATTATTGATTATCATATTGTCTATTTTTAGTTTTTTGTTTGGAAGAGAAGCAGTTACTGGACGGTTTTTTGGCCAAATAAATGGTATGGTTGGCAATGAAGCGGCCATTCAAATTCAGGAAACGATCAAAAATATAGAGTTGTCAGACAGTGTTACATTTGCCACAATATTTGGAGGAATTATGTTGTTGATAGGAGCATCCGGTGTATTTGCCGAAATACAAAGTTCTATCAATTCTATTTGGGGGTTAAAGGCAAAACCCAATAAAGGCATTATGAAATTCATTAAAAACCGCTTAATGTCGTTTTCAATGATTGCGTCAGTTGGATTTTTGTTGCTCGTGAGTTTGATGGTCAATACTGTCATGGATGTTATAAACACACGTTTACTTGTTTATTTCCCTGACACCACGGTATATATCTTTTATGTTTTCAATATTGTAATCTTATTTGCAACAACCACGATCTTGTTTTCCATAATTTTCAAAACTTTACCAGATGGATATATCGTATGGAAGGATGCTTTAATAGGTGCCAGTTTTACTTCTTTTTTCTTTATGATAGGTAAATTTGCGATAGGCTTTTATCTAGGTAGCTCAACTGTAGCTACTGTTTATGGTGCTGCGGGATCGGTAATAATTATATTAATTTGGGTATATTATTCGGCTATAATTTTATATTTTGGAGCTGAATTCACTAAAGTGTATGCCAATGCACATGGCAATAAAATAGTACCAAATGCTTACGCTGTTGGAATTAAAGTGGAAGTGGTAGAAGTTGAAAAATAAAATAGGTAGTAATTTAGATGGGAATCTCTACTAAAATGGAGCCTTAATTGCGTATAAAATAATATAGAATTCTTTATACAGCCTCGCTTAAAGCAGTATTAATTTGATACTTTAAGTTTAATTTTTGGAAAGTAAGTCAGCTAAACTATTTCTTGATGTTTACATTAAAATCAGGAGTTTGAACTAATTGGAATGTTGCAGAAGCAAATTTAATTTCTCCATTTGTGGCATCAATTTCTTTTAGAATTTTAGAAAATAAAATGGTTTTTGTGGCTCTTCTTTTTTTATAACTGACAACATATCTTAACGTAAATTCAACCCAGTTATCATTGGCAATTAAAGAAACCATGGGCTCTGTTTGTGCATCTTCTAGGCTGTATTTATTTTGAAGAGTTTTCCATTTTTCGTGTGATTTTTCAGCTAAATCTCCTGCTACTTCAGTTCCTACTTTAAGGAAAATGGCTGTTGCTTTTTCATAATTACTACCATATTGAATGGGCAATTTAATTTCATCCCACAAAAAGGGGAAATCACCAGAATAATTAAATACGGGCTCTTTAAAAACAAAACTGTTGGCGATTAGTACAATTCGGCCGTTATATAGATCTCCATCAACCCATTGGCCAATTTCCATTATCGTAGTTCTTAGAACTCCAATATCCATAACATCCCCTTTGATACCTCCTAATTGAACGCGATCACCTGTAGTATAAAAATTACCAAAAAGAATAGCTAGCCAACCAGCAAATGATGCAATTACTTCCTGCAAGGCAAAGGCAATACCAGCTCCCGCAACTCCCAAAGCTACCGTAAGGTTACCAAGTTTTTCATTGAAAACGATCGTAATTAGCAGAATAGTTAAAAAATAACCAATGAAGCTGCTGAATTTTTTAGTACGGTATCGATTGTCTGCGTTTTTTATTTTCGAGAAAAAATTCCGCTGGAAGACTTTAATTATGGACCAAATAAATAGCACACCAATTAAAATTACTGCAATTTTTCCTATTGTAGGATTAAAAAGATAGCGCTGAATTTGCTCTTCCATTTATTCATTATTTAGATGTAGGACTCTCTGAGGAAATGGAATGGTGATATTATTTGAATTAAACATTTCAAATATTCTTATTCTGATTTCACTTTTAATGTTTTCTACTCTAAATACTTCGTCCGACCAGAAAATTACAGAGAAATTCAACGAAGAATCTCCAAATTCCGAAAAACGTACAAATGGGCTAGGGGTTTGGAGCACTCCCTCTTGTTTGTCAGTGGCTTCTTTTAGAATAGTCATAACCAGCTTTACATCCGATGAATAGTCGACGCCCACACTAATTTCAAATCGAGACGTAATTTTACTATGGGTCCAATTTATTAATTGGTTTTTTGTTAAATCAGAATTTGGCAGAATAATATATTTGTCATCTCTAGTCAATACGGTGGTCGTTCTGATATCAATTTCCTGTACCTGACATACTATCCCGTTTACTTCAATGATGTCATTTACTTTCACCGTTGAGTCAATTAGAATTATTATACCCGATATAAAATCGCTAAATAGATTTTGTAATCCCAAACCAAGACCCACAAGTAGGGCAGCAGAGCCTGCAATTAAAACCGATAAATTAAAACCAAATATTTGTAAACCAATAATAAAAGAGAAAATCATTATAAAGTATTTTATTAAGCTGTAAATAGAATATTTTTTTGAAAGCTCAATATGGTTTGCTTTATAAATTGTTTTTTTTATAACGAAGAGCAATATGAAAACTGCTACAATTAAAAGAGCAAAAGTGAAAATTGTACCTAATTTAAAATTAAAATCTCCAAATATAAGAAGGGTGTAGTTCAATATTTCTTTCATTGTTGATAAATTTTTTATTTGCGAAAAAAATCATATTTCTATCTGTTTTTTCTCTACATAATTAGTCGTACACCACCCAGTTCTGAAATCCTATAAGAAAAACGATCTCCGGGAGAACCGATAAACATAAAGTTTTTTGGAATATCCCATTTCTTTGACAATTCTTCTATTATTTCAGGACCAAAAGTGCCTTTAATTTCTATGAATTCAATATCGATGTCTGGATAAGCCCGATCGAGGACTTCTAAATCTTTGATCAATAAATCATTTGATTCGCCTTCTTTCTTAATATTTACAATTTTTAATTTTTTAGTTGTTTCATTGACTTCTACATATTGCATTACCTTGTTTAGAATGGCAACGTCATCTCCTTTTGTGAAAAAAACGAATTCCTGGGAATTAATTTTGACATTTAATTTCACTAAATAACGATTGCTAAATAAAACTATTTTCCGCAGTGGTTTAGAGAAATATTCCAAAGCATCAATTAATAATTGTATTAAAATAGTCCGATTGAGCATGATGGCTATAAAAAGTAAAGCGGGTAAAAGATATTTTATAAAGGTATAGAAGGATTCAATATTCATATAGAGATTACCTGCAAAAGCTATAGCTATAAAAGTAATGGCGATCACAACTGAAATTCCCCTAGCTCTTTCCGGACGAGGCAATTTTTTACGTTTGATTTTTAATAGCAAATTTCCGATCCCAAAGAGGCCCATTACAGCCAAAAAAGAAAAAGTATATACGCCAGCTAACGAAACTAGATCGCCTTTAGTAACAAATAATACAGAAACACACAATACTAAAAAACTAATAATTATTCTATAATTAGAGCCGCGTTTGTTTTGTTTTAAAAAATAATTAGGCAAAATCCGGTCCAATGTCATACGGTTTAATAATCCTGAAACTCCAACAAATGAAGTTAATACGGCACCGCAAAGAACTAAAACCGCATCAACGGAAATTAGATAAGCTAACCAAGAACCGCCAGTAGTTTGCCCTAAATAGGCAAGAAGTGACTCTCGGTGATCTCCAACCTCTGCAAGAGGAATAATGCAAATAAGCAATAGTGCCAATACTGGATTAAAAAAGCTAACAATCGCCCACATGTTTCGCAATGTTTTTGGAAAAATACCATGCTCTTGTTCCTCTACAAAATTAGCTGAGCTTTCAAATCCTGAAATACCAAGCATCGCAGCTGAAAACCCTAAAAATAAGGCAGTAACGACACCCCCAGAAGATACTGGGACTTCCCAATTGATATAAAAAGTTTGGAAACCGTTATTCGAAATGAACCAAAGTGAAGCTAATACCAGTGTGCTTAGTGTAATTAAATGTATTATAAAAATAATTACAGCTACAAAAGCAGATTCGCCAATACCTAAAATAGCCAAACCTGTGAAAGCTACTAAGACAACAATTGTGGCTATCGTTACGTCAAATCCCGTAAAAATCCCATGCAAATAATGCATGCCTTCTGAAGCTGAAATCACGGCAGTAGCCATATAAGACAAGACGGTTAATGTTGCTGCAACAGAGGCTATTCTTTTAGTTGAAGTATTTAATAAAACATTATATGCACCACCGTTCAGCGGAATGGCACCTACTACTTCCCCGTATATTTTTCTGAACAAAAAAAGTACGATGGCAACTATTAACAATGAAATCCATGCAAATTGTCCAGCATACATAATAGTTAATGCAGAAACATACAAACAGGAGGAGCTAATATCATTTCCGCAAATTGCGGTAGCTTGTAACTCGTTTAATTTCTTGTGTAATTCTTTTTTCATTTTTAACTTAACAATTTTATTGCTTTTTTACGGTGCTAATTTTTGACACAGAAAAGATGAATAGCGTTTTAATAAATAATTTGTGACTAAAATTACTAACTTTTTTACTAAACTGAAAGTAATGAAACCACCAGTTTAATGGATATAAAAATAAGTAAGCTAATGAATACTTCAGTAGAGTTAAAAACCGAGTAAAAAAACAAAATGGCTTTTTACCTATTCAATTTTTGTGAAAAGTACAATTAATTTTTAAATATTTAGAGCCAATATAAAGGCAAGTTGTAGAAAATCATGGTTAATATAACGTCCTGTCATTTTACAGGATATTTAAGTGCGATAATAAAAAGGACTTAACCAACAATTTTTATACTACTTAGAAAGATTTATAATGCCCAACCAAGTTTAGTTGCTTAATGATCCTGAATTTAAGCAGTAGAGCAATAAAAAAAACCGCACTGTTTATAACAGTTGCGGTTTTCTAGACAAATAAAAATCCTAAAAATGATCTTTAAATTAGAAGCAATATGCGTTTTCTACTACTAACTTAGTAGTGATAGCTTCTCTTAATCCAACAATATTTGGCATATTGGTATATTTAGTAAAACGTCTTAAGCCCATTAGCATCATGCGTTGTTCATCACCTTCAGCAAAAGAGATTACACTTTCTTTTCCTTTTTGTGTCACAATGTCCACTGCTTTATAAAGGTATAATTTGGCCATAGCAATTTGCTCTTGTACTTTAGCTTCTCCTTCTTTTTTGGCTAATTTTTCAGTTCTAAGAATGGTACTTTCAGCCATATAAATTTCAATTAAGATGTCAGAAGCTGCCATCAATAGTTGTTGATGAGCATCTAAATCTGGTCCATATTTTTGAACTGCTCCACCAGCAACCATCAAGAATACTTTTTTCAATTTGGCAATCATTTCTTTTTCTTCTGCAAACAATTCAGAGTAATCAGGTGTCTCGAAAGAAGGAATTCCCATTAATTCTTCCGTTACTTTCATTGCAGGACCTAATAAATCGACGTGACCTTTCATTGCTTTTTTGATCAACATTCCTACAGATAGCATTCTGTTGATTTCGTTAGTACCTTCATAAATACGAGCGATACGAGCATCTCTCCAAGCACTTTCCATTGGAGTGTCTTCAGAGAATCCCATTCCACCAAAGATTTGAATACCTTCATCCGCGCAATTTTGAACATCTTCAGAAACCGCTACTTTCAATATAGAACATTCAATAGCATATTCTTCAACTCCTTTTAATTCCGCTTCTTGATGTGAAATTCCTTCCGCTTCCCGTGCTGAAATTCGATCTTCTACATCTTTCGCTGCGCGGTAAGAAGCACTCTCACCTGCATAACAACTAGTTGCCATTTCGGCTAATTTAGAACGGATAGCACCAAACTGAGAAATCGCAGTGTTGAATTGGATTCTTTCATTCGCATACTGCACAGAACCAGAAATCACTCTTCGCTGCGCATCTAAACAAGCCGCGGCTAATTTAATACGCCCTACGTTCAATGCATTCATTGCTATTTTAAAACCATTTCCTCTTTCAGATAACATGTTTTCAACGGGAACTTTCGTTTCGTTGAAAAAAACTTGTCTTGTAGAGGAAGCACGAATTCCTAATTTATGCTCTTCTTCACCCATAGAAATTCCGTTATCATTTGAGTTTTCTAGGATAAAACCAGTAATGTTTTTATCATCACCAATACGGGCAAAAACGATAAATAAGGAGCAAAAACCAGCGTTTGAAATCCACATTTTTTGTCCAGTGATTTTGTAATGTGTCCCATCTTCAGATAAAACTGCTTTCGTTTTTCCAGAATTGGCATCAGATCCAGCACCCGGTTCTGTCAAGCAATAAGCACCAAACCATTCGCCTGAAGCTAATTTAGGAACGTATTTTTGTTTTTGTTCTTCGGTTCCGTATAAAGTAATTGGCATTGTTCCAATTCCTGTATGCGCTCCAAAAGCAGTAGAGAATGATCCCGTTGCCCCAGAAATATAATCACAAACCAGCATCGTTGATACAAATCCCATTCCCAATCCACCGTAAGCTTCAGGAACAGCAACTCCTAAAAGACCTAAGTCTCCTGCTTTTTTCATACATTCTTCTGTATACGCATAATCCTTTTTCTCAAAACGATCTTTGTTTGCCCATAATTCTTTGTCTACGAACTCTTTTACGGAGTCCCGCATCATTAATTGTTCTTCTGTAAAATCTTCTGGAGTGAAGATGTCTTCGCACTTTGTTTCTTTAACCAAAAACTGACCGCCACGGGTTACGTTTTTTTCAATTGTATCTGCCATTTTTTTGTTTTTTTATATGTTTTTTTATTCATGATCTTCATCCTCAAAAAACGAATGATAATGTTGGACTATAAAAGCTCGTAAACCCCAGCACTACCTTGTCCTGTTCCCACACACATCGTAACAATACCATATTTGTTTCCACGACGTTTCATTTCGTCGAATAATTGAACTGATAATTTAGCTCCAGTACATCCCAGTGGGTGTCCCATTGCAATTGCACCACCATTAACGTTAATAATGTCAGGGTTTAAATTAAGTTCTCTTATTACTGCTAACGATTGTGAGGCAAAAGCTTCGTTTAATTCAATTAAGTCAATATCATTTATAGTTAATCCTGCTTGTTTCAATACTTTTGGTATTGCTTTTACAGGTCCTATTCCCATTATTCTAGGTTCAACACCAGCTGAAGCAAAGTTCACTAATCGTGCAATAGGTTCAAGATTAAGTTCTTTTACCATCTCTTCACTCATAACAAGCACAAAAGCAGCACCATCACTCATTTGTGAGGAGTTACCAGCTGTTACACTTCCGCCAGCTTCAAAAACCGGTCGTAAACCAGCCAGCGCTTCCTTTGAAGTTCCTGCTCTAGGTCCTTCATCTTTATTAACAATATAGGATTTAGTTTCTTTTTTTCCGTTTTCGTTGATAAACGTTTGTTCAACGGTAATAGGAACAATTTGTTTGTCAAATTTACCTTCGGCTTGTGCTTTCAAAGCTTTCATGTGAGAATGATAAGCAAATTCATCTTGGTCTTCTCTAGATACCTTAAACTGTTGTGCAACGGCTTCGGCTGTTAAACCCATTCCCCAGTAGTAGTCTTCGTTTCCTGCTTTTGCAACAGCATAATCCGGCGTGGGCTTGTACCCTCCCATCGGAATAAAACTCATGCTTTCAGCACCACCAGCAATAATACAATGTGCCATTCCTGATTGGATTTTTGCAGTTGCCATTCCAATAGTTTCCAATCCTGATGCACAATACCGGTTGACCGTTACACCTGGAACATCTTCAATTTTTAATCCCATCAAAGAGATCAAACGTCCTACATTAAGACCTTGTTCTGCTTCTGGCATGGCATTTCCTACCATTACATCATCAATACGCGTTTTATCAAAGTCTGGCAATTCATTCATCATAAATTGAATCGTTTCTGCTGCTAACTCATCGGGTCTTTTAAATCTAAAAACTCCCTTTGGTGCTTTACCTACCGCAGTACGATAAGCTTTAACTATATATGCTGTTTTCATATTTTTTATTTTTAAGAGTAGAGAAATTTGCAGAATAGAAAATAAACTTTGAACGATGTGTTGAATCTATCTTCTATCCTCTTTATTCTATTTTCTAATTACGAAGTGGTTTTCCTTTGGTTAACATAAATTGGATTCTTTCCAATGTTTTTCTTTCCGTACAAAGTGATAAAAATGCTTCTCTTTCAAGGTCTAATAAGTATTGTTCAGACACTAATGTAGGTTCTGATAAATCTCCACCAGCCATTACATAAGCTAATTTATTTGCTATTTTCTTATCATGTTCAGAGATGTATTTACCAGCTTCCATTTGGTCCGTTCCTACTAAGAACATTCCAAGAGCTTGTTTCCCTAATACTTTTACATCAGTTCTACGAATAGGTTGAGTATAACCAGCTTCGGCCATTAGTAAAGCATGTTTCTTTGCTTCAGCAATTTGACGGTCTTTGTTCACCACAATAATATCCTTACCATGTTGTAATAGTCCAGTGTCAAAAGCTTCATAACCTGAAGTGGATACTTTGGCCATGGCAATAGTCAAGAAATATTCTTGTAATACATTCAGCTCGACATCATTTTTATGGAATAAATCCGATGCACGCATTGCCAATTCTTTCGAACCACCACCGCCGGGGATTACCCCTACGCCAAATTCAACTAATCCCATATACGTTTCTGCGGCAGCAACTACTTTATCCGCATGTAAACTCATTTCGCAACCACCACCAAAAGTCATTCCGTGCGGTGCAACTACCACTGGGATCCCAGAGTAGCGTACGCGCATCATCGTGTCTTGAAACATTTTGATCGCCATGTTCAATTCGTCATATTCTTGCTCAACGGCCATCATGAATATCATTCCGATATTGGCACCCACAGAGAAATTCGCTGCTTGATTTCCAATAACCAATCCTTGGTATTCTTTTTCAGATAAGTCGATTGCTTTATTGATTGCGGCCAAAACATCGCCACCAATCGTATTCATTTTGGATTGGAACTCTAAATTCAAGATTCCGTCTCCTAAATCTTGTATAATCGCTCCGCTATTACTCCATACTTTTTTGCTTTCGCGAATGTTATTCAGGATTATAAAAGCATCCTGACCTGGCACTTTGTTTTGTGACTTCGTAGGGATATTATAGAAAAATGTAGCTCCTTCTTTTACAGAATAAAAACTAGAACTTCCAGAAGCTAGCATCTCAGTTACCCAAGCTGCTGGTTCGAGACCTTCTGCTTTCATGATTTCGATTCCTTTTTCAACACCGATAGCATCCCAAATTTCGAAAGGACCATTTTCCCATCCAAAACCGGCTTTCATTGCATCATCTATTTTGTATACTTCATCTGATATTTCAGGAATTCTATTCGAAACATAAGCAAACATTCCAGCAAAACTTTTTCTATAAAATTCTCCTGCTTTGTCTTTCCCTTTTACCAAAACCTTGAAACGATCAATAGGTTTATCTATCGTTTTTGTCAGTTCCAAAGTAGCGAAAGACGCTTTTTTAGCCGGACGGTATTCTAATGTATCTAAGTCTAAAGATAAAATATCTTTGTCTACTTTTTTGTAAAAACCTTGACCTGTTTTACTTCCTAACCATTTGTTCTCCATCATTTTGTTAACAAAATCTGGTAATTTAAACAAATCGTGTTGCTCGTCAGTAGGACAGTTTTCGTAAATTCCGTTGGCAACGTGTACCAAAGTGTCTAATCCAACTACGTCAACCGTTCTGAAAGTAGCCGATTTTGGTCGACCAATAACTGGACCAGTCAATTTATCTACTTCTTCAATCGTTAATCCCATTTCTTTTACCAAATGGAACAAACTTTGAATCCCGTAAATCCCGATTCGGTTTCCAATAAAGGCAGGAGTATCTTTGGCAACAACCGAAGTTTTTCCCAAAAAGCGAGAACCATAATCTGTAAGGAAATCCAAAACTTCCGTTGCTGTTCGTGGGCCAGGAATGATTTCGAATAATTTCAAATAACGCGCAGGATTAAAAAAGTGGGTCCCACAGAAGTGTTTTTGAAAATCTTCGCTTCGTCCTTCACTCATAAAGTGAATTGGAATTCCAGACGTATTTGAAGTTATTAAGGTTCCCGGTTTTCTGAATTTTTCAATCTGTTCAAAAACCATTTTCTTGATGTCCAAACGTTCTACTACAACTTCAATAATCCAATCCACAGTAGCAATTTTTGCCATGTCGTCAGTGGTATTTCCAGTTGTGATTCTGCTTGCAAATTGCTGACTGTAAATAGGAGAGGGCTTCGATTTAAGGGAATTGGCTAAATGCTCATTCACTAATCGGTTTCTTACTATTTTACTTTCTAGAGTGAGTCCTTTTTTAGCTTCTGCTTCCGTAAGTTCTCTTGGAACAATGTCCAATAGTAAAACTTCAACTCCAATGTTGGCAAAATGGCACGCAATTCCAGAACCCATAATTCCGGATCCTATCACTGCAACTTTTTTAATTGTGCGTTTCATACTTAGTTTATATTTGTTTTTTTGTTAGAAAAAGATAGCCTGAATTTTAAGAAGTACTGACAATCTTAGAGATTTCATTTTCTATCTTTTCAGATTGATCCGTCAGTTCGTTGACGCTCGTTCGATTAAAAATATTTTTGTCTAGAATTAATTCATTTATGATGTCAGCCACCTCTATAAAATGCATTAGTTTTTCTTCTGGAATAGATTGTTTGACCGCATCATTGAATTTCAACACGGTATTTTTTGATAATTCTCTTTTTTCTTTACCAAATTCGGTTAAGTAAATCAATACACCACGGCCATCTTCAGGATTTTTTTTCCGGATTATTAGGCCTTTTTCCTCCATGGATTTCAAGGTTCTGGTTAGGCTAGTGGCCTCCATTCCCATTTTTGGACCCAATGACGTGGAAGGCGTTCCTTTTTCCTTATCCATGCTTAATAAAGCAAACCCTGTAGCCATGGTTGCCCCATATTTAGAAGCTTCCTCGTTGTACATTCTGGAAACTGCTTGCCACGTGGCACGCAAAATATAATCTATTGTTTTATCTTTCATAAGTAACTATATCGTTTTCAAATATAATAAAAAATACTATGCACGCATAATATATTCAATTATTTTTTTGTTAAAAAGTATTAAATATAAAAAATCTCCGCTGAAATACAGGAGATTATGCTCGTTTTTAAGAAGATTTATTTTATTTGGGCGTATCCCTGCGGGTCGGGCTGTCCGTTGTATCTTTTATGAAGCCCAAAAAATTGGGTTTCATAAAAGGATGCCACTTCCATCCCTTACGCAAATCGAGTTACGAGGAAATTAAAACTATTATGGTATAATACTATATTATGGATTTGCGCTAGAACGGCTGTGTCGGGGACCAATAGTTTGGTTAAATCAATTACTGAAATGAGGAGAGAGGGTCAGTGGTTACCAAAATAAAGGATAGGTTCATATTTCGATAGTGCAGACTGCACTATGAAAATCAAGTATGATATAATAGTCTTTTAGTAGCATTTACTATTTTGGAATAAAAGTAATTACAGCCGCTAATTGTTTTTTTTATTCACAAAAGGAAAGTCTTTGTTATACAGCTCTTTCTCGGAAGGACTCTTATAACTGTTATCCAAGCATTTAAATAAGAAAACCATGAAGGCTATTCATGGTTTTCAATTTAAAATAGTCTTTTAAGATTTCTTAAACTCCCCATTATCCACATCTTTCAAGAATTTAATAACTCCTGGGAAATAGGTTTTTGGATCATCGTATTGAGAAAGATGACTTCCGTTAGGGCAGAACAAGAAACGTCCGTTTTGGACTTCATTGGCAATCCATTTCATGTGTTCGGGATCCATGGTGTCGTATTTAGAACCAATACTCAACGTAGGTACAGTAAGTGTTTTTAATCTCGCTTTGACATCCCAATTTTTAAGAGTCGCATTTCCAGTAATGCCAAATTCACTATGGCCCTGCATATACACATATACATTTGGATTAATGTGCTTGAAACATCGGGTTATGGATTCAGTCCATTGCGCTTGTGGCATTCTCAAAACATGTTCGGTGTAATAGTATTCAAAGAGTAATTCGCTGTATTTTGGATTATCAAAATCATTGTTTTTCTCCATATCCTGTAATTGTTTTAGGATTTTAGGATCCATTTGTGGAGCTAGAACATTTTTGGCGTACGCATTATATTCTGGAGCACTCGCCATCATATTCGAGATAATCAAGCCTTTCAAATTTTTTTGGTATTTCAACGCGTATTCCATAGCTAGAATGCCGCCCCAAGATTGTCCCATTAGGTAAAAATTAGAACTGTCTAATCCTAATGTGATGCGTACTTGCTCAACTTCCTCTACAAAACGTGCGTTAGTCCACAAACTGTTGTCATCAGGTTGATCGCTGTAATATGAACCGAGTTGGTCGTAATAAATGTATTCAATGCTTTCGTTAGGAAAATAGCCGTCGAAAGCTTCGTATAATTCATGAGTCAATCCAGGACCGCCGTGTAAAAGCAGCACTTTTATTTTTGGATTATTACCCACAGTTTTCGTCCAAACCTTAAAAGTCCCTTTTGGTGTTTTTATCGGGATCATTTTAATTCCACCTGTGAGTTGGTCGTCCCGTTTGGAGAAATCTAAATAATTTGCTTTTATAGAATCGTCCTTTGGCTTTTGCTGACAATTAGACAGGAACAGCATGCTTATTGCGGCGAAAAGTAGGACTTTTAGTTTCATAACAGAACGATTTTATGTGTCCTAGTTGTATATTTTGTGGAACAAATCGATGTATTTCTCCATTACAATTTTTCGTTTCAATTTTAGTGTTGGAGTCAATTGTCCGCCTTCTATAGACCATAAATCTGGAGTCAGTTCAAAACGTTTTATTTTTTCCCAATTCCCAAACTTTTCATTCAACTTATCCACTTCAAGTTGGATGCGCTCAATTACTTTTTCGTTTACAATTATTTCTTCATTGCTTTTTCCAATATTGATTCCGTGAATAACAGCCCATTCTTTGATAAAATCAAAACTAGGTTGAATAAATGCAGCGGGCATTTTTTGTCCATCACCAATCACCATGATTTGTTCAATAAAACGAGATTGCTTCATTGTATTTTCAATTAGTTGTGGCGCAATATATTTTCCTCCAGAAGTTTTGAACATTTCTTTTTTGCGATCCGTGATTTTTAAAAAACCATCTTGGTCAAATATTCCGATGTCTCCCGTGTGAAAATAACCATCTGTAATGACTTCATTAGTTAATTTTTCATCTTTAAAATAGCCCATCATAACGTTTGGACCTTTACAAAGAATTTCACCATCTTCCGCTATTAAGACTTCTACATTATCAATAACTTTCCCAACTGTTCCTACTCTAAAACCATGATTTCTTAGATCGTTAACGGAGATTACGGGAGAAGTTTCGGTCAAACCATATCCTTCCATAACTGGGATTTCAGCCGCAGCAAAAATACGTGCTAATCTGGGTTGTAATGCCGCGCTTCCAGAAACCATTAAATCAAGGTTTCCACCCAAGCCTTCTTTCCATTTACTAAAAATCAGTTTTCGTGCAATTTTGAGTTGGAACTCATACCACAACCCATTTTTACCATACGGCTCATAGATTAAACCTAAGTCAATCGCCCAAAAGAAGAGTTTCTTCTTGATGCCAGTTAATTCACCTCCTTTAGCATAAATTTTATCGTACACTTTTTCCAAAAGCCTAGGAACTGCCGTGATAACTGTTGGTTTTACTTCTTTTAAATTATCGCTAATCTTGTCAATTGATTCTCCAAAGTATACTGAAACGCCATAATATTGGTATAAGTATAAAATCATTCTCTCAAAAATATGACAAATAGGAAGGAAACTCAAAGCTCGACTTCTCCCTGCTTCAAATGGAATTCTAGTCGCACTATTCAAAACATTTGATACAATATTTTTATGAGAAAGCATGACTCCTTTGGGCCTACCTGTAGTTCCAGAGGTATAGATAATCGTTGCTAAATCTTCGGTTTTTACATTATTTTTTCGCTCTTCAACAGTATCTTGATTTCCGGTATCAACGCCTAGAATCAATAAATCATTCCAGTTTTTACACCCTTCAATTTCATTGAATGAGTAGACATCTTTTAGAGAAGGCACTTTGTCCTTAATCAAATTTACTTTTCGAAGTACTTCCGCATCTGACACGAAGCAATAAACAGCTTCGGAATGATTAAGGATATACTCATAATCTTCTTCAGAAATTGTTGGATAAATAGGAACGTTTTGGGCTCCTATTTGCAAAACGCCAATATCCATAATATTCCATTCCGTTCTATTATTAGAGGAGATGATTGCAATTTTATCATCCTTTTGCACTCCCATTCTTAATAGTGCTCGCGATACCGCATTGGCTTTGGCAATATATTCTTGTGTAGATGTTTTTATCCATTCACCATTCTGCTTGCTTACTAAAGCATCTGGAATAGAATTGTACTTTTCTTGCTGATAATAAGGGAAATCAAAGAGGCGAGTGATATTTGTCATTATAAAAATATTGGATTTAGATGCAAATTAAAAAAAAAATAAGGATAAATTTAGTAAATCAGAATTTATATCGCAAAACTTTCATGGATTATTGAAAATCAACGAAATCGTTTTCTTAGTTTTAGGCGTAATGAGTTGATTTTAAATGTAAAAACGTTTCGTATTCTAAAATTAGTAAAACATCATAACTTGAACAGTAATAGTACTATAAATGGTTTAAAAATTTTGGACGACAAGAAAATACAAAGGCAATCCGATCGTGATATTTATTGGAAAAGTTACCGCCAAGGCCATAGGTAAAAAGAGTCCAGGGTTTGCTTTAGGAACAGTAATTTTCATTGCGGCGGGAACAGCAATATACGAGGCACTTGCGGCAAGTACTGCAAAAATAAAGCGATTGGTTATGTCCGTTGTCACAAACGAACTTAGTACGGCAAATAGGCAGCCATTGAATAAAGGAATCAGAATCGCAAAAAGGAAAGGGAACCATCCAAAGGAAAAGAATGATTTGAGTTTTCGACCACTCGTTATTCCCATATCTAATAGAAATATAGCCAGAAATCCTTTAAATAGATCATTAGTAAAGGGTTCAATTCCTTGGGCTTGTTTTTCGCTAGCCAGGAAACCAATTACCAAACTACCAAGGATAAGCAGCACACTTCCGTTTGTTAAAGAATGTTTGATGACGGTACTTTTTTCGATTGTAGTTGTTTTATCTTTATTAAAAAAAGATATTAAAACGAGCCCTATAATGATGGCAGGGGATTCCATTAAAGCCATAATGGCAACCATGTGACCATGAAGCGTTAGCTGCTGGGACTCCAAAAACGAAACTGCCGTGACAAAAGTTACCGCACTAACGGAGCCATAAGCTGCAGCAATAGCACCAGAATCAAAGACACTCAATTTTCGTTTAAGAATAAAAAAAGTGTATAGCGGGATTGTGGAGGAGATAAAAATTCCAAACAGCATGGACCAAACAATTTCGCTCGTGAATACTTCATGTGACAATTCTTGACCCCCTTTAAACCCTATGGAAAAAAGTAGGTAAAGAGAAATAAATTTAGAGGAATTGGGAGGTATTTCCAAATCGCTTTTTAAATATACTGCTATGATTCCGAGTACAAAAAAGAGTAATGCTGGATTTGTTAGATTTTCAATTAATAAATTAAGGTTCATATTTTTTGATTCGTTGGATTTTGTTACTACTTTTAATTTTTATGGGTTTAATTCTACTTAGATATTTAAAACGCTATCTGATTTTAGAAAATTTTAATCTCATTCCAGTTTTCGATTCATTAAAGGCTCCATTATTAAATACAATTGTTCCGTTGACTATTGTTTTTATAATTTTACTTTTAAATGCTTGATCTTCAAAAGGCGACCACTTGCATTTGTAAAGAATATTATTGGGAGTTACTGTCCAAGGTTTATTGATGTCTACTAGAACTAAATCAGCAAAATAGCCCTCGCGAATGTATCCTCTTTCTTTAATTTTATAAATAAGAGCAACATTGTGGCACATTTTTTCTACAATTTTTTCCAAGCTAATCTTTCCTTGATGAAACAATTCAAGCATTACAGGCAAAGCGTGTTGCACTAATGGTCCTCCAGACATAGCCTCAAAATAGGTGCCTGACTTTTCTTTGAGAGTATGAGGTGCATGATCGGTTGCAATGATGTCTAACCTATTTTCTAATAGCGATTGTAAAAGACCATTTTTGTCTTGTTCTGTTTTTATAGCGGGATTCCATTTTATTTTAGAACCTAATTTTTGATAATCTTGATCTGAAAACCAAAGATGATGAATGCAGGCCTCCGCTGTGATTCGCTTCTCACTTATTGGGGTTGTATTGTCAAAGAAATTGGCTTCTGCCAAAGTAGAAATATGAAAGAAGTGCAGCCTATTGTTGTGTTTTCGGGCAATTTGCAATACTCGTTTTGTAGCGGTCACACACGCTTCCTCGCTTCTTATTTTGGGATGACAATCAAAAGGAATGTCTGCACCATATTGTTTCCGGTACCATTCTGTATTTCTTTTGATGATCGCGTCATCTTCACTATGCAGGGCAATAAGTGTCTCTGATCTTGAAAAGAGTTTTTCTAAAAAATCGGGATAATTTGCCAAAATGCCTTCATCATTATTAAAATAAAGTCCATCATCAGTAATACCGCAGACATTTTCAGTGTTCGTTTTCAGGGCTTCTTCTAAATTGTCTTTATTAATTCCCATAAAAAAGGAATAGTTGACTAAGGAAGTCTGAGAAGCAATAGTGTATTTATCTTCAAGTAATTGTTGGGTTAAAGTATTTGGTATCGTGTTTGGCATTTCCATATAAGAGGTAATGCCGCCCGCTGCAGCTGCTTTAGATTCTGAGTAAATCGTTGCTTTGCTGGTAAGCCCCGGTTCTCTAAAATGAACTTGATCATCAATGATACCTGGCAAAAGATACAAACCTTCTGCTTCTATGATATGTGCTTCATTATCTGTAATGTTATTTGATATGGTTTCGATACGCTCTCCAACAATTAAAACATCAGTAATTTTCATTAGACCTTCATTGACTACGGTCGCATTTTTGATTAAAATCCTCATTGGTTATCTGTTTTTGGAAGCTCTTTCCAATCGATCATTAATTGTTCTTCCTAGGCCATTATCAGGGAAGCGTTCGGCAAGGATAATGTCGATTTGCATGCTGTCTAATTCATGTAGTGAAGCATATAATTTTGAAGTTGCTTCTTGTAAATTGCCAGAAGGAGAAAGAATAATTTGGCATGCAACGTCTTGCTCTTTTTCCGGTTGTTTAAATAGCAATAATCCAATTTTTTTATTTGGAAACAACTTAACCTTTTCTAAAACATTGGTTGTTAAAAATAAAGTCGATTTTGGAGCATAATGTCTTGACAACATACCAGGTGCTTCAGGAGCGTTTTCGTCTTTATTCAAAAGAGATACTGGTCCTACAATTTTTTCAATTTCTTCTTTTGAGATGGCTCCCAAACGATAAATAATTATTTGATCGTCATGAAAGCCAACAATGGTTGACTCTATTCCCGCTTTACATACACCGCCATCTAAAACCATCGGCAGTTTGTCTCCAAAATAGTTCTCAACATGCTCCGCTGAAGTTGGACTAATAGAACTAAATGGGTTTGCGCTAGGTGCTGCCAAAGGAAAATCGAGTTGGTGCAAAAGGGATAATGCTACAGGATGATTTGGGATTCTAACGGCAACTGTTGGTTTTCCAGCAGTTATGCGATCTGGGACCGAAGCATGCTTTTTTAGTAAAAGGGTTAGTGGTCCAGGCCAAAATAGTTTGGCCAAAATTTTAGCAGATTCCGGTATTTCTATGGCTACTTTATTTAAATCCTCTATTTGTTTAATGTGTACAATCAAAGGATTAAACGACGGTCTTTGCTTAGTGCGATAAATGGTATCAATTGCTTTCTCACTATAAATATTTCCTGCTAAACCGTAAACCGTTTCTGTGGGAAAACCAATGATATCCTCCTTTTTTAAAAGTTCTACAGCGAGTTCAATAGCATTACTAATCATAATTTGTTAAGGGTTGCAAAAATCACAATACATGGGATCTTCAGTTAATTTTTTATTTGGAAATTTGTCTTCTTTGGTAAAAGAGCATTTCTGACAGGTGTAAATGTAGCTTAAAGTTGATCGAGTGGGACCGTGGCATAAATTGCAGGGTAAACCTGGTTTAGCATCGGTAATTCCAAATCCTGGTGTAAGGCACTCTGGACAACAAGATTGTATTTTTGTGATGAGTTTTTTGGTAGCCTTCTCAATCACTTTCATTCGGGTTGGGTTATACATTGCCCGCATGTCCGTTTCAACGTAGGCCATGCCAAATTGCTGTATGAATTTTTTAAAAATGATGTTCAGGGTGTCCCAATCTGAAATTCCTTTTTCAACTTCAGTACAATCATCCTTTGTTTTTTTTACAATTAAACCATGAGAAGGAAAATTTACTTTTTCAGCAAATTCCCTTAATTGTAACTCATTTTTAATCTCAGCACCATTAAAGTTCGTTTCTAGACTCAATTCTCGGGCGATAATTTCTATATTATTTTTTTTATCAAGGAGTAGTACTATTTCATCATTGGCGTGAGCAAAAAAAAGGGAGGGATGAGGTCCAAAGGAACCTTCGCTAGCGATTACCATGTCGCAATCTGTGAGAGCTAAGGCCATTAAACATTTATTTTTAAGTGTTGTAATTGGATCGTCCTTGCGTTCTATTTCGCCGGTGAATGTTCCAAGTACATCCGAATCAAATTCTGGAATAACAAAACAGTGGACGCCTAGTTCTTTTTCAAAAAGGGGAGCTATTACTTTTTCTTTCTCGTGCTTAGTGGCAATGAGTAACTTTCTTTCTGCGAACATGTGTTATTCAATTGTAATCATGATATCAGTATCTATTTTTATTTTTAGATTTTCTTTATTAGCGTAACTTATAATCTGATCAATAGTTGTTTTTGCTTCCGTTAGTTCTATTACTCTTTTTAAACCCGCTTCGTCAGCTTTACCTGATCGTATATCAGAACTAAAGTTTTTAAGATTATGAAAATTAATTTTTGTGTTTATCAGATTGAATAAAACTTCTTTGGCTTCTTCACTTGTGAATGGCCCTTTAGTCAATTGAATTTTTTGTATTTTTTCCATTTGTGAAAATTGGTTTGATAGTGTTACAGGTTGGTAAGCGAATAAGGTTTAATAGTGCAATTAAAATTACTGCGTAAGATAATTCGCTTAATATTAAATCGTCAAGCTGAATTGTGCTCAGTATAGCTATAATTAAAATCGCAGTCCAGAGCATTAGCGTCAAAAAAGATCGTGTTAGTTTCATGTTTTATCGTGGGATTTATTTGTTGTTAAAGGATAGAATTGATAATAAAATTACAGGGCAATAATAATTTTTGATTGGGAAAATTGCGTAGATAGTAAGTCGTCAATTAGTATGGTGATTACTAAAGCTGAAATTAAAACAGCAGTCCAGAGGATTATTTTAAAAGTTGGTTTTGTTAGTCTCATTTTTTATGTGGAATTAGCAGTACTACTATTTTTATTTTATGATTTGTAATTTTTAAGATTGTTATGCTTTTTGAAGTGGAATTACTTCGCTTAACTTCTAATTTCTCAAAAAGTTAAGCGAATGTCATAAGCATCTATATGCATCTTTAATATCCTATTATTTGGTTACTAATTCAAAATATTAGAAAAGTAAATGGTATAGAGCAAATTCCAAGCGCACGACTGTGTGCGGCAATTCCTGTTTTATCATTTTCTTGTTTTTTCATTTCATAAATACTCGTACTTAAACTCTGTTTTGTTTACTAAAAGAGGTGGTACTTATATAACAGCAAATTTCAGTGTTTTTATTTATAAATTTTTATTTATATTTGCAATAGTAATCATTAAATAAATTTATGAATTATACTTTACATCAGCTTCAGATATTTTTAAAGGTTGTCAAAACGCAGAGTGTCACAAAAGCGTCCGAAGAGTTGCACCTAACTCAACCTGCGGTATCTATTCAACTCAAAAATTTTCAAGATCAATTTGACATTCCCTTAACCGAAGTGGTAGGTAGAAGATTGTATGTTACCGATTTTGGAAACGAAATTGCTGAGGTAGCAGAAAAAATAATAAATCAAGTCGAGGCCATTAATTTTAAAACGATGGCGTACAAGGGGCAATTAACTGGACGATTAAAAATTTCTATTGTTTCGACAGGTAAATATATTATGCCGTTCTTCCTAGCAGATTTTATTAAAGAACATTCCGGCATCGAATTGCAAATGGACGTAACCAATAAAAGTGGAGTAATTAGTAGTTTGGAAAAAAACGAAGTGGATTTTGCCCTAGTGTCCGTTTTACCTACGACCTTAAATATTGAAAAATTAGATTTGCTTCAAAATAAATTATATTTGGTCAGTGACTCTAAAACAGACTTTAAAGACGCTACAGATCTAAATGAGATATTCAAAGAAATTCCGCTAATTTACAGGGAAAAAGGGTCTGGCACGCGCCAAACAATGGAACGTTTTATCGAGCGAAATGCTGTTATTATTCAAAAAAAAATGGAACTTACTTCTAATGAAGCAGTCAAGCAAGCGGTGATCGCAGGATTAGGATGTTCTATTATGCCTTTAATTGGAATCAAAAATGAGTTATCCAATCAGGAACTGCAAATTATTCCTTTTAAAGGGTTGCCAATTAAAACAACCTGGAGTTTAATATGGCTGAAAGGAAAAAAACATGGTCCAGTTGCTGCTGCGCTCTTGGATTATATGCATAAAGAAAAGGATAATATAGTTAAAGAAAAATTCAATTGGTATGAGAATTATTAAGTGTTTTTACTAGTATAAAATAGCTTCGAATCCTTTTTTAAAACAAGACCTATTTCATTTTTGTGCACTAGTATGTCCGTCATTGGAATGATATCATTATAAATAGTAGGCGTGCATAGTATGTTTACTTATATTTGTTTCAATTAAAACTTAATGTAATGATAAAGCCCACGTTAACCTCTCTTTTAAACATCGATAGACCGCTGATAATGGCGCCTATGTTTTTGGTTTCGAATACTAAAATGGTAATTGAAGGCATGAAAGTAGGTGTGGCAGGTTGCATACCAGCCTTAAACTACAGAACTTTAGAGGAATTACGCGCTTCAATTCTGGAGCTTAGAGCTGCTAAAGTTCCCGGAGGAAGTTTTGGATATAATTTGATTGTCAATAAATCAAATATAAAATACAAAGATCAATTAGCTGTTTTATGCGCCGAGAAAGTAGATTTTATTATCACTTCTTTAGGATCACCCGAAGAAACTATTAATGCCGCCCATAAAGTAGGAATAAAAGTTTTTTGTGACGTTACCGATTTGGCTTTCGCCAAAAAAGTTGAAAGTTTAGGTGCCGATGCTCTGATTGCAGTCAATAATTTGGCTGGAGGACATAGAGGGGATCATTCGCCAGAAGATTTAATAAAAGAGTTGAATGTGAACACAACATTGCCCGTTATTTCTGCAGGTGGCGTGAGTACTAAAGCGGATTTAGATACAATGTTAGGTTATGGTGCCGTTGGCGTATCTGTGGGTAGTCCATTTATAGCCTCAATCGAATCAGGCGTTTCTGAAGAGTACAAACAAGCTTGCGTCGATTATGGTGCTAAAGATATTGTTCTAACTGAGAAAATATCTGGTACGCCTTGCACAGTGATCAAAACACCTTACGTTCAAAAAGTAGGAACGAAGCAATCTTGGATTGAAAGAACTTTGAGCAAGAATAAAAGTCTGAAAAAATGGGTAAAAATGATTCGTTATCTTTTGGGATCAAATGCCGTTAGCAAAGCAGCTACCGAAGTGACTTACAAAACAGTTTGGGTGGCTGGTCCTACCATTGAAAACACGATTGCAATCCGACCTGTTTCCGCGATTGTTGATACATTGACGGTCTGATTTAGTGCGGTTTTATGGTTGTCCATTTTGAATTACAGGACTGCTTCGGACTTTTTTCCAAATTTCCCGAAACACAATTGCTATACTGAACGCCTAGTGTTGCAAAATACAACAGATCCTTTTCAAAACATATATGCGTTTCCTGTTTTTCAATGTGAGATTGTTTATCTCGCATTAAATATTTAAATAGTATCCCACAAAAAAAGCGCTCTCGAAAGAGAGCGCTTTTGGTATTTTAATAAAAAATTATTTCTGATCAATCCATTTCTTAGCATTGACAAAAGCTTCATGCCAAGGTGAAACTTCGTCGTTTCTATCCTTTGGATAATGTGCCCAATTCCATTGAAAAGTAGAACGCTCAATGTGTGGCATCATCACTAAATGACGGCCTGTTACATCGCAAAGCATTGCTACATCATAGTGAGATCCATTCGGATTTGCTGGATAGCCTTCGTAAGCATATTTCGCTACTATATTGTACTGTTCTTCGCCTAATGGTAATTCAAATTTACCTTCACCATGCGAAACCCAAACGCCTAATGTCGATCCAGCTAAGCTAGATAACATCACTGATTTGTTTTCTTGTACTGTTACGGAGGTAAATATACTTTCGTGTTTGTTACTATCGTTGTGCAACATTTTTGGCATTTGCTCGTGTTCTGAATGGATTAATTCTAATTCCACAAACAATTGACAGCCGTTACAAATCCCCACAGATAAAGTGTCTTCTCTTTTGAAAAAGTTTTTCAAGGCAGTATTTGCTTTTTCATTGTACTTGAAGGCTCCAGCCCAACCTTTAGCTGAACCTAAAACATCAGAGTTAGAGAATCCTCCCACAGCTCCAATGAATTGAATGTCTTCTAAGTTTTCACGTCCTGAAATCAAATCAGTCATGTGAATGTCTTTGACATCAAAACCAGCCAAGTACATTGCATTTGCCATTTCACGCTCAGAATTACTTCCTTTTTCACGAATAATAGCTGCTTTAGGCTTCTCGACTGCGCTCGAAGTGACAGGTAACTTACCAGTAAAGTGTTTAGGGAATGTAAACTGTAATGGTTGGTTTTTATAGTTATCGAAACGCTCTTGAGCCATTCCGTTTTTAGATTGTTTTTGGTCTAATAAAAAGGAAGTTTTAAACCAAATATCTCTGTATTTTACTATATCCAATTGGTAAGATCCAAGATCCAGAGTAGCATTGGTTGTAGCATTTCCTAATTTGTAGAAAGCAACTCCATTAGCGTTTAATTTAGCTTCAATAGTAGAATCAGCTTTCGCTTGGAAAACGATTCCGATATTCTCAGCAAATAAATATTTAACACTATCTTTTTCTTCAAAAACAGAGCAATCTATTTTTGCACCTAAATTCACATCGGCAAAACACATTTCCAATAATGTAGTAATCAAACCACCACTTCCTACATCATGTCCTGCAAGAATTTGATTTTCTAAAATTAACTCTTGGATGGTGTTGAATGCATTTTTAAAGAAAGCCGAATCTTTGATTGTTGGTGTTTCATTTCCTATAGCGTTCAAGGTTTGTGCAAAGGAAGAACCTCCTAATTTGAAATCGTCTTGCGATAAATTGATATAATAAATAGAACCGCCGTCTTTTTGAAGAACGGGCTCTACTACTTTTCTAATATCGATACAGTTCCCACCTGCCGAAATAATTACCGTTCCCGGTGCAATTACTTCGTCATTTGGATATTTTTGTTTCATCGAAAGTGAATCTTTTCCCGTCGGAATATTGATTCCCAATTGTATTGCAAAGTCCGAACAACCCTCTACAGCTGCATACAAACGAGCATCTTCACCTTCATTTTTACAAGCCCACATCCAGTTAGCCGAAAGGGAAATACCGTCCAAGCCTCCTTTAATTGGTGCCCAAACAATATTTGATAATGATTCGGCAATTGCATTTCTACTTCCTGCAATAGGATCAATCAAGGCTGAAATAGGAGCGTGACCTATAGAAGTCGCGATGCCTTCAATTCCTTGATAATCTAAAGCCATTACACCACAATTGTTCAAAGGCAATTGTAAGGGTCCAGCTGTTTGTTGTTTGGCTACTTTACCACCTACGCAACGGTCCACTTTATTGGTCAACCAGTCTTTACAAGCTACGGCTTCCAGTTGTAAAACTTGCTCTAAATAGGTAGAAATATTTTTGACATCATATTCTAAAGCGGGATAATTGTAAGCAATTGTTTTATCATTCATTACCGTTTTTGGAGAACTTCCAAAGAAATCTTCCAAAGCATAATCCATCGGTTTAGCACCTGTTGATTTAGATTCAAACGTAAAACGATGGTCGCCTGTTACGTCACCTACTTGGTACATAGGAGAACGCTCTCTGTCCGCCACTCTTTGTAACAAAGCAATATCTTTTTGACCAATAACTAATCCCATTCTTTCTTGAGATTCGTTACCGATGATTTCTTTTGCCGAAAGGGTAGGGTCGCCTACAGGCAATTTATCTAAATCGATTAATCCACCGGTTTCTTCCACTAATTCCGACAGACAGTTTAAATGTCCACCAGCGCCGTGATCGTGAATGGAAACAATTGGGTTATGGTCACTTTCTACCAAACCACGAATGGCATTAGCAGCGCGTTTTTGCATTTCTGGGTTCGAACGCTGAATCGCATTCAACTCAATTCCGGAACCAAAAGCGCCAGTATCCGCAGAGGAAACCGCAGCACCACCCATTCCAATTCTATAATTTTCTCCACCTAGAATAACGATTTTATCGCCTTCTTGTGGTTTTTTCTTAATGGCTTGGTCTAATTTTCCGTATCCAATTCCTCCCGCTTGCATGATTACTTTATCGTATCCAATTTTGCGATTGTTTTCTTGATGTTCGAAAGTTAAAACAGAACCTGTAATAAGTGGTTGTCCAAATTTGTTTCCAAAATCAGAAGCTCCATTTGAAGCTTTGATCAAAATGTCCATTGGCGTTTGATACAGCCATTTTCTTTCTTCCATTCCTTGCTCCCAAGGTTTGCCTTGAAAAGCTTCTTGATCTTCTAATCGAGAATACGAAGTCATGTAAACTGCAGTTCCAGCTAATGGTAATGAACCTTGTCCACCTGCTAAACGATCGCGAATTTCTCCTCCGGAACCAGTTGCAGCGCCATTGAACGGCTCAACGGTGGTTGGAAAATTATGTGTTTCTGCTTTTAACGAAATAACCGAATCAAATTCTTTTATTTCATAAAAGTCAGCTTTATCAGCTGATTTTGGAGCAAATTGTTGCACTCTTGGCCCTTTTACAAAAGCCACATTATCTTTGTATGCCGAAACAATATCGTTTGGGTTTTCTTGAGATGTTTTTTTGATTAATTTGAAAAGAGATGTTTCCTTTTCTTCGCCATCAATCACAAATGTTCCGTTAAAAATTTTATGACGACAGTGTTCTGAATTGGCTTGTGAGAAACCGAAAATCTCAGAATCAGTTAGTTTTCTTTTTAATTTTATAGCTAAATTATCTAGGTATTCTACTTCCTCAAGACTTAATGCCAAGCCTTCTTTTTTGTTGTAGCTATCAATATCTTCAATATTCAGAATAGGTTCCGGTTGCACGCGGATAGTGAAAATTTCCTGATTTAATTCTGTATATTTTTGGGAAAGCATCGGGTCAAAATCCGCAAAATCTTCCGTCACTTTGTGAAATTCTTCGATTCGAATGATTCCAGTGATACCCATGTTTTGGGTTATTTCAACGGCATTGGTACTCCAAGGCGTTATCATTGTGGCCCGAGGACCAACAAAAAAATCCGTCAATACGGATTTTTCTATTTTATTGGAGTTGGCAAAAAGCCAGTTTAATTTTGAAATGTCTTGAGCCGATATCTCGTCTGCGCTCGATATGTTTTGCATGTGTACGGCAAAAACAGTTTTGCTTTGGTTTTCAAAGAAATGGATCATTGTTGTGTAGTTTGTTGTATTGCGGTGCAAATTTAAACAATTAAGATTAAATTTTGGCTATAAAAAAAGCGGCAAATTTGCCGCTTTTTGAATTAGTTGATTATTAATTTTTTTATGACTGAATCCGAATCGATAGTAACGCGAACTAAGTATGTTCCTTTCGCAATGTTCGGCACCGTAATTTCTGATTTGGTGCTGTTTTCTTCGCTGTAAATTTTCTGGCCAATGATAGAATAAATTTCAATAGAATACATTTTATTCGAATGATTGACAGAGAAAGTTCCATGCGATGGATTTGGATAAATAACAATTGCATCCATATCTAAAATAGTTTCTGGTTTCGACTCTTTTGCAACGATGCGACTTCCTAAATTGTTACACGTGTCTGAAGTGTAAGAATCCCATTGGGTTGTTTTATTGAAAGTAGTTGTAGGAGAAGTAACAGTAGCTTTTCTTCGAAGGGTTTGATCCGCTGCAAAGTTTGCCGTTCCGCCATTAAAAGTTCCAATGATGTCAATTAAGATACCATTTTTGAATAAACCTACAGCATCATTTCCATTAAAAGCCATCTCAGTTGCCGATGTAGAAATGTTTGCAGCGCTTATTGGATAACAACCGGACGCCATTAAACTGTTTACGATAGTAAATTTACTTACATTATTTAACGTTCCAGTTAATGCTAATCCTGCACTCCAAGCACCGGCTCCATTCGTTTGTTTTTTGATACTGTAAATTGATAAATTAATTGCAGCACCCGTTGCATTTGAAATCTCCAATGCTTTATTATTCGAAGAACCTTCAATATATTCTGAGAATAACAAATCAGTCGCAGTAGAACCGCTTGCAGTTGTTGTAACGTTCAGAGTGTTACTTGAAGCAGAAATATTTCCTGCTGCATCTTTAGCCTTTACAGTGAAAGCGTAAGTTGTTGAAGCTGTTAATCCAGTAATAGTAGTGGAAAGTCCAGTTACCGTTGCTTTTAAAGCGCTGTTCATATAAACATTATAGCCAGTTACAGCAGTGTTGTCCGTTGATCCTGACCAATTTAATGAAATGGAGTTCGTTGTTTTTGTAGTGGATACTAGGTTAGCTGGAGCAGTTGGAACTTGTGTATCACCTGTTGGGTTCCATATTGCTTGTACATATTCCGGATGGTCAATAAAAGGATTTCTATTTTTTTGGATTGCATATATAGCATTGTTGCGTGCTATTTCTCTCGCGCTAACTGGATCTTGATTGTGCCAAGAAATAAGTAAATTTAAAAATGCTGTAGTAAATACTTGGTTACTTGAGTTATTAAACATAGCATAAGAATATCCTGCAACAGTATTTTCATAACGGGTTGCAAAATAAAAGTACATCCGTGCAATATCCCCTTTGAATTCGCTAATTGGCTCAAAAATAGGTCCGGAATAACCAGAAGTTGTGCTTGCTCCAAGTTTACTTCCATTCAAAGAAGTCCAAGTTGCAGATGTTACCGGTCCGTGTGGATAATTAGAACGCTGCCCGTTTACTTTTCCATCTGTAGGGGTGATAAAATGCGCATCGGAAACCATTGGTGCAGCAGAATTAAATGTCGATTGTGGAATAATGTGTTCTCTGTTATAGCAATCGCCTTCTACGCTATAGGTGCCACATCTTTGAGTTGTTCCCGCAGAGTAATTGTAAGGATCTGTGGCGGTTGGTTTTTCAGAATACATGTCTAAAATTGTACCGTCATTTTCGTAGTAATAATCCCTGTCTGATGTTTGGTAAATTGTGTATAAACCTGCGTAACCGTTATCATTGTGGCCTTTTATAATGTTGTATAACTGTGTTTTTAAGGTGTAGCCAGTTCCAGTCGAAGTGGCGTAATAGCCAGTTGGTACTTGCGCGATACCAGCTGTTACAACAAGAAGTAATAATGTAGAGTAGATTTTTTTCATAGGGTAATTTTATTTGGTTAATTTGGGGTTACTTTCAGGCAATAAAGCTTTATTTTTAATTTTTATTTTACTGAAGTTGCGCAAATTTATAACTTTTATTGTGTTTTTGTTAAGGAATTATGAATTTTATTATGATTTTCTTAACATAAATAGCAGCGTTGAAATAAAATATATTTTACTAATATTTTTTGGAAAATGGCAATTTAAATGGCAATTTAAATTACGGTCTAAAGTCGGATTAGTTTTCTAAGCCTATTATTGACAAGAGATTAAGAAGTTAAAATTCGGTATTTTGGGTCTAAAAAAAGCGGCAATAAATGCCGCTTCCCCCATATTATTTGTTTTATTAATTAATTCACAATTAGTTTTTTAGTACTAGATTGCGTGTTGCTTGTGATCTTAATCACGTATACTCCTTTTTGTAGATTGTTTACGGTAACAGCCGAGCTGTTAGTAAAATCTTTTTCAAAAACTTTTTGACCTAAAACTGAAAATACTTGAACGTTGTAGTTTTCATTTGGATTTTCGAAATTTATTTTGAAGTTACCGTTTGATGGATTTGGATAGATTGTAAAAGCACTAGCCTCAAAATCATCGTTGGATAAAGTAGCTAAGGAATGACTTCCAATCCCATTACAAGTATCTTTGGCATAAAGATCCCATTCTGTTGCTTTATTGAAAGTTGTGTTTGGTGCAACAATACTTGGTTTTCTTCTTAGCGTTTCATCAGCAGCAAAATTTGATGCTCCTCCGCTAAATGTTCCAATAATATCGATTAGGATCCCATTTTTAAACAAGCCCATTGGGTCATTACCGTTAAAAGCTTCTTGAGCAGATGATAAGTTGGCACCAGAGGCTGTATAACAACTAACGGCAATTTGTGGATCAACTAAAACGAATACAGCTCCTGAGTTAAGCGTTCCAGTCAAACTTAATCCAGCGCTCCATGCTCCAGCACCATTAGATTGTTTTCTAATGGAGTACCCTGTCAAGTCAACTGCAGCTCCAGTGAAATTGGCAATTTCTAATGCTTTGTTAAAACTGCTTCCTTCAACATATTCTGAAAAGAATAGCTCTGTAGCTACGGATCCTCCTGCTGGGGTAGCAGTAGTTGTTCCTGTTACTGTTGCACTCCCTACAGATGAGTTTCTCTCATCGTCTCTCGTAATGATATAAAAGTTGTAAGTAGTAGAAGCTAATAAACCAGAAACAGTTGCGGTTAATCCAGTTTCAGTGGATTTAAAAGTGCCGTTTACATATATATCATACCCTTTAACAGCTATATTGTCTGAGGCTGCAGACCAAGTTAATCTTGCTGAATTTGAAGTAATGTCAGTCACTGCTAAATTTGTAGCAGCAGTAGGAGCTTCTGTATCTGTAGGTTCTGTAGTCCAAACAGCTGTTACATAACTTGGATTGTCAATATAAGGATTTCTGTTGTTTTGACGTGCATAAATGGCGTTGTTACGCGTAATTTCTCTAACACTTACTGGATCTTGATTGTGCCAAGCCAACAATTGATTTAGAAATGCTGTGGTAAATACTTTATTAGTTGAGTTATTGAACATTGGGTAATTGTATCCGGCAACTGTATTTTCATAACGAGTGGCAAAATAGAAATACATTCTGGCAATATCCCCTTTGAATTCATCAATGGGTTCAAAAACAAGACCTGAATAACCAGCAGTTGTACTGGCTCCAAGTTTACTTCCGTTAAGAGTAGTTTGAGTTGCAGTTGCTACTACAGAATGGGGATAATTGGATCGGATTCCGTTCACTTCTCCGTCAGTAGGAGTAATAAAATGCGCATCCGAAACCATTGGTGATGCTTCGCTAAATATAGATTGTGGAATAATGTGTTCTCGATTGTAACAATCTCCCTCTTTAGCGTAACCACTAGATCCGCATCGCTGTTCAGTTGCAATGCTGTACGTGTATGGATCTGTTCCCGCTGGATTCTCGGAATACATGTCTAAAACCGAACCATCTTTTTCAAAGAAATTATCAATATCTGACGTTTCATAGGTAATATATAATCCTGCGTACGTTTGTACCGTATGGTCTTTTATAATATTGTACAATTGAGTTTTCAACGTATAACCTGTTCCTCTGGCATTTGCATAGTAGCCATCTGGCGCTTGTGCAAAACCAGCTGTAAAAATAAATAATAAAAGTAAAGAGTAGATTTGTTTCATAGTTTAATTCTTGGTTTAATTTGGTTTTAAAATGAATTTTTATGTTATAATCGGAATTTGGTCAAAACTACTATTTATATCACAGATTCATGTTACTAGATGTTTAATTAAATGAAGTGTTTTTTTATATGCAGTTAATAATTACTGTTTTCTATTTAGGAAAGGCTTTGCTTTGATACGCTCCTAAATCAGGGGGTAGCGTTCTAGTAGTTCCTAAAATATCTAAGGGAATCAAATAAACCGAATTCCCTTTTGCGAAAGCGGAAGAAGTTGCATCAATGTTCAATTTATGCTGTGGAACACTCAAAAATTTAGGGTCTTTATTCAAAATTATACCATTATAATGTGCTGTGTCAGTAGTAAATTGATAATTGGGATTGGTGGTAAATGGGTTGGACACGTTGTCAAATTTGATGAGACAATGGTTGAATTGGTATTCAAAAGTAGCTTCACTTTTTTTATTCAAAATCATCTCATTTGAATAGGAGCCATAAATGATACAATTATTAAAAGCAGTAGCAGTCAGATCTCGCGTTTCAGGAATTGCTCCCGTAATATTGTTGCTAATAAAAACGGCCACTTGTTGTGAACTATTCCAATTATTGTTGAAAGTACAATGAGAGAATTTATAATTTCCTCCATACGTGCAAGCTAAACTCGCTTGTCCAGCATTGTTAATGACTACGTTTTCGGCATTGATATTTGCGGTCTGCGCCAAAATTCCATAGTTTGCTGAGTTGTAAATTTGTGTATTTTTGATTGATACTGTGGTGCCATCATTATTTTGAATCAACAAGCCAATGGTCGCATTTTTTATGGTGAGGTTTTTTATTGTGTTATTGGTGCTGCCGTCAGTAAGCCAAATCGTTCCCCATTGTCCTGGTACGTTTGAAAAATTAGGTTCTAAACGATCGCCTTCAAAAATAACTTCGTTTTCGAGCTTGTCCATTGTAGAAAGTGCTCCATTGACTTGTATCGAAGCTTTATTGGCTACAATAAGTCCAGAATTAGCATGAAAATGCACTCTAGTTCCGGCTTCAAAAGTGGCTGTTTTATTCGAAGGAATGGCTGCATACCCATAAATCACATACGGTTTGTCATTTTTGAATTCCAATTCATTTCCATTCACAGGATCATTTTCGTCCAGATAAAACCCATCTATTTTTTCGTTACCAATAGGAAGTGTTTCCGTCGTTCCATCGGCAAAACGGTTGGGGTATAAGAAAACGGCATCTTGAATCAGTGTTACTAGTTCTACATTTTGTAGGTTTTCGCCACTGTCAAACTGAATTTGATCCGTATATAAAAAATCAGTTGGATTTGCATCTGCAATATTAGCGGTAGTTTCTATAAAAATATACAAACTGTCTTTGGCTAAAAGGTCTACGTTGTTAAAAATTTTCCCTTCTGTTCCCTGCATTCCGTCAACGGACATACGGTATTTAGAATTCAATCCTTTGCCTAAACTAATACTTGGGATAGTAATGTCATTCTTACTTTTATTGTACACTTTGAGTCGGTACGTGCTAGAACCAATATTCGAGAATACGGTGTCCAGGTAAATTGTGTCTTTGGAAAACTCTAAATCACCGGTGCTGGCTACGGTCTCAAAATCAGAGCGACAGGAACATACCGCAAGTACAATTGCAATTAAAAACAATATTATTCTAGGACGCATCTCGTTATATTTTTTGTAAAAATAGGAAAAATCTATTTTCGAAATTAGAATAACAATTGTATTTACTGTTTTGTGACTTATCTTTTAATTAATTTTACATTTTAAAAGCCAATAACATGACATTCGACAAAGAAAAAATACTGCAGTATTGCAATCACGTTTCTAAAAATACTTTAATGCAAACACTAGGTATTGAATATACTGACGCAGGAGAAGATTTTTTAGTAGCTACAATGCCCGTTAATCCTTCTGTACATCAGCCAATGGGATTATTGCACGGTGGAGCATCGGTGGCTTTAGCAGAAAGTGTAGGCAGTGCCGCTTCTATGCTTTATGTAAATTCTGAACTAAGCGAGGTGCGCGGAATTGAAATTTCAGCCAATCATTTGAAAGCTAAACGAGACGGAATTGTAACGGCAACCGCTAAGATTGTCCATAAAGGAAGAAGTATTCACCTTTGGGAAATACGAATTACAGATGAAAAGAATGCTTTAATTTCGCTTTGCAAATTAACCAATATGATTTTGCCAAAAAGAAAAAGCGGAGATAAATAGTAGCATTTTATTTGTGACTAAAGCCAAAAAGAAATGTAAGGAAAAGTACTAAAATGGTTTTGACAAAAATCTGGCAGATGATAAAACCCTTATTTTCAATAGAATTTATATTTTAAAATAGTAGAAATGATTGATTTTTTTATAAAAGTAAAACAGCAAAAAGCTCAAAATTTGCCTTTTGTATTGTATCGGAAACCAAATAATATCAAATTAATTGGTTTTTTTCAAAATAACGATCACTTATATTTTGCCGAGAATTTTGAGGAGACGGGATTTGTTTTCGCTCCTTTTCAAGGAAGCCAAATGATATTGATTCCCAGAAATCAATCGGTAAAATGGGAAACACTGGTACCTTCTTCTGATCAAAATAATGCCTTGGATTTCATAGATTCAAAAGATATTCAAGCCAAAGAACATTTTGAAGGGCTGGTGCAAAAGGGAATTGACGCTATTGCAAAAGGGACTTTGAAAAAAGTAGTAGTGTCTCGGGAAGAAATTGTCAATGTGTCAAATTTTGATTTAGTTTCAATTTTCGAAAAATTAATTCAAAATTATCCCACTGCTTTTTGCTATTGCTGGTTTCATCCCAAAATAGGTTTATGGATGGGCGCTTCACCGGAGCGATTACTGAAGGCCAATTCAGATACTTTTTATACAATGTCATTAGCAGGTACGCAAAAAATCCAGCCTTCAAAAGAAGTAGTTTGGGAAAAAAAGGAAATAGAAGAGCAGCAGTTTGTTACTGATTTTATTTTGAATAATTTAAAGGATTTGACATCAGAAGTAGCTGTATCTAGTCCGTACACTGCACAAGCTGGAACTTTAGCACACATTAAAACAGACATTGAAGGCGTAATTAATGAGCATTCAAGCTTGAAAGAAGTTGTTTCTGTTTTGCATCCAACGCCTGCCGTATGTGGATTACCTAAGGAAGTCGCTAAAAATTTTATTTTAGAAAATGAAGGTTATGACCGAGAATATTATACCGGTTTTTTAGGTGAATTAAACAAAGAAGGATTCAGTACTGGAGAAATAAAATCAGATTTGTATGTGAATTTGCGATGCATGCAAATCAAAGAGGATTCGAAACGCGCAATCACTCATGCGCATTTGTATGTAGGCTGTGGTATTACAAAAGATAGCATTCCAGAAAATGAATGGAAGGAAAGCGTGAATAAATCTGCTACAATGAAACAAGTGTTGTAGTAGATTCCATTTAGATAATTAGTAAGGTTCTATATTAAAAAAAACAAATAAAATGAAATTAGATATATTGGCTTTTGGTGCGCATCCTGATGATGTGGAATTGGGTTGTGCAGGAACCATTTTAAAAGAAATCTCGTTGGGGAAAACGGTGGGAATAATTGATTTAACCCGTGGCGAATTAGGAACTCGCGGATCTGCTGCCATAAGAGATCAGGAAGCTAATGCTGCTGCAAAAATTTTGGGAGTTTCTGTACGTGAAAATTTAGAAATGCGAGATGGGTTTTTTGTCAATGATGAAAAGCATCAATTGGAAATCATAAAAATGATTCGGAAATACCAGCCTGAAATTGTTTTGTGTAATGCAATTGATGACCGACATATTGATCATGCTAAAGGAAGCAAGCTAGTTTCAGATGCTTGTTTTTTATCTGGATTGATGAAAATAGAAACCACAGTAGCGGGAGAGAAGCAGACTGCCTGGAGACCTAAAATTGTATATCATTACATTCAATGGAAAAATATAGAGCCTGATTTTGTGGTTGACATTACGGGTTTTACAGATAAAAAGATTGCAGCAATCTTGGCTTACAGTTCTCAGTTTTATGATGCCAATTCGAACGAGCCAGAGTCTCCAATTACGAGTAAAAACTTCTTGGAAAGCCTGAATTACCGTTCTAGAGATTTGGGACGGCTTTCTGGAGTAGAACATGCAGAAGGTTTTACAGTAGAAAGATATTTGGCAGTCAATAGCTTAGGAGATTTGATCTAAAATAGATGTAAATTTTTAAAAAAATTATTTGCAAAAGTAAACTTATGTTGTATATTTGCCACCGCTAAGCAGTATGGTGGTTGTAGCTCAGTTGGTTAGAGCATCGGTTTGTGGTACCGAGGGTCGCGGGTTCGAGCCCCGTCTCCCACCCAAAAAGGTAAAAGCCTCTCAGAAATGAGAGGCTTTTTTTGTGGATTAAAGTTTCGTGAGATTGTAGCTCATTCACTATCGGTTTGAACCTAGTAAAAGAGAATAAAATCATGTTAACATCAATTAAATTATTTTGAATTGTATGATTCATTAGATTAATAGAATAGCTATTTCAGTCTATATTGACCCGTTAGGTTTTATATTCTTTGTATTAAAGCAATCGTATTTTCTTTTGTTTATCTTTGAGCGCTCTAGACAATCAAATCAATTGATAATAAGCTTTCAAAATTTAAAATATTATTTATATAATTCAATGGAAAACGAGAAAATAAATGCTAAAATTCTTAAAAAGAAATACATTCCAACAGCTGAGTTTTATAGCCAAATAATTGATAGTTTACAAGATTATTCGATTTTCACTCTCGATAATGAATTTATAATAAATAGCTGGAGTTCTGGAGCTGCAAAAATTTTCGGTTATGAATCGGATGAAATTATAGGAGAAAGTTTTGATATAATTTTCACGGAAGAAGATATAAAAGATGGTATTCCGCAAACCGAAATTCAAGCTGCGCTATCAGAGGGGAGAGCTACAGATAATAGATGGCATATTTGTAAGGACAAAGAAGTGTTTTATGCTTACGGTTTGGTTTTTCCACTCATTGGTGTGGACGGCGAAAGGTTGGGATTTGTTAAAATTCTGCGCGATCTGACGGAACGAAAAAAATCAGAAGATGCCATCAAGAAGTATGTTAAAGAACTGGAAGATCTAAATGCACACAAAGAAAATGTACTTGCAATTGTATCCCACGACTTAAGAAGTCCATTATCTGGAATTATAGGAACGGCAGAATATTTGAAAACAAATTTTGACCGATTAGAATCCAAGAAAGCAAAAGAAATGCTCGATTTAGTTCATAAAACTGCAGTCGATGAGTTAAATATGCTAGACAATTTAGTTGAATGGGCTAGAATAAAGTATGCATCTGAAGTGTTTTCTCCAACAAAAATTACCCCTTTTACTTATGTACAAAAGGTTTTTGATTCTTTACGAGAATCAGCCTCTTTGAATTCTATCACTCTTTGCAATAAAATCGAAGCAGATACTAGTGTTTTTGCAGATGGAAAAATGATACTTTCTGTTTTTCAAAATATAATTTCTAATGCCATCAAGCATTCTTTACCTGGAGGGGAAATTACCGTTTTGGCGAAAATTGAAACAGAAAAAGTAATAATTCAGATAAAGGATTCCGGAATTGGAATGTCTAAAGAGGTAGTAGAAAAACTTTTTACGCCTCAAATGAGTACACTTTCAAAAGCAAGAAAAGATAACAAAGGTGCTGGAATAGGCTTGTTATTGGTCAAGGGATTTCTAGAAAAGAATGATGGCGAAATATGGGTTGAAAGTGTGGAGGGAATTGGTTCTTCTTTTTATTTTTCGCTGCCGTTGGAGGAATCCTTATTTAAGATTAACAGTTCAGACAAAATTGAATTTGACGAAAGAGTCTAATCCATACGTGACAAAAAAAAAGCTTTGAAGTGATTCAAAGCTTTTTTTTATGGGTCTTTTGTTTGCATAAGGGATAGTAAAGGAAATCCTTTATTGTCTCGTTTTTTAACGAGACAATAAAGATTGTAATGGATAGCCCGACCACGCTGTAACGCCAGTGAAAGCGAGGATATGCCCAAATATTCATTCTATTTTTTATCTACAACTGGTCTGTTTTCTCTGTTTGCCAGTTCCCAAGCGGTAACAAAGGCAAACTGCGCTCTTTTGGCTAATGCATCATATTCAATTTTGTCTGGACTGTCCGTTGGTTTATGATAGTCCGCATGTACGCCATTGAAAAGAAAAACAGAAGGAACTCCGTTTTTAGCAAAATTGTAGTGGTCAGATCGCTCATAGAAATGGTTTGGATCTTTTGGGTCGTTGTATTTGTAATCTAAATTCAATTGAGTATATTTTGCGTTTGCAATGGTACAAATGTTGTCTAAATCGGATGACAATCGGTTGGCTCCAATAACATAAACATAATTATTGCTGGTTGCATGGGCTTCATCGCGTCGGCCTATCATATCTATATTGATGTCGGTTATTGTGCTTGCTAGGGGAAATAATGGATTTTCAGAGTAATATCTGGAACCGTGCAAGCCGTGTTCTTCGCCGGTAACATGAAGAAAAAGGATAGAGCGTTTTGGGCCATGCCCTGCTTTTTTAGCAATTTGGAATGCTTGCGCAATTTCAAGTAAAGCAACAGTTCCTGATCCATCATCATCAGCACCATTATAAATTTCTCCATTTTTTGTTCCCACGTGATCGTAGTGCGCTGAAATTACAAGCACTTCATTCGATTTTTCAGATCCTTCAATGTAGGCCCAAACGTTTTCGGAGTCTGCTAAATTTTCGTTGCGTTTTGCATTCAGAAAAGCAGCAGGGATTTTTTGGTAAAAGTCTGAAGCGCCAGTTGGGAAGCTTATGTCGTTTTTCTTGTATTGATCGATGAGGTAAACACCTGCTTTTTTCTGTCCTGCAGATCCAGTTTCACGGCCTTCCATTTCATCGGAAGCCACGATATAAAGATGTGTTTTTAATTCGTCAGCAGTAATTGTATTCATGTATTTTGTTGGTTCCACCTGAGCGAAACTGCTTTTTTGTGAGGCACAACTTAAGGTTAAAATGGTGAACAGACTTAATAAAGAGATTTTTTTCATTTTTTTAATGTAAATTGATAAAGGTGTAAAGGGCAAAAAGTGTTAAAATTATAATTATAAGAACTATATTAATAAAGAATAATACACTGCTTTTTAGAAACGAAATAAATCTTGTTTCACCATAAAAGCAGTGATGTGCAGGGTAAAAATAGTAAACCATCCATCCAATTCCGATAAAATTAATAATTATTTGTAGAAATGAAGCAAAATTGGATTTCTGAAAAAAGGATAGTCCTTCGTTAATCAGGAACAATAGTAATAGGATTAATAATAAGAAAGAGAAATAATGTAAGGTAAAAATGCCGTGATCAAAATAAAACCATTGTTTTTTATTTTGGAATAACAAAAGAAAAAGAGCAAAAAGCGGCATGTAAATGAAAAGAACTTTGGGTAAGTTGTGCGTGAAAGAACTAATGAATTTTTTAATAATTTCTGCTTGAGTGTTTTCTTCTTTGACAGTTTGAATTTTTTTAATAATCCAATAGTTGAAATCAGAAAGTTTTTCTTCTTCAGTGGCATTTTGTTGGATTGAGTCTAATTGTGCTACGGAGTCATATCCCACATTAAATAATTGATCTTCATCGTTTGATGCAGTTTGGGTGTTTTTAATTGAATCATTTTTGGAAATAATATTTTGAAAAGATTTATTTCTAGTGGTAATACTAGGCTCTTTTTGTATATTTTTCTCTGCTGTATTACTATTGTTTGGAAAAAGGGCTATTATTAAAAAGGTAATAAAGCTGATAAAAATGTAAAGTCGAACGGGAGCTAAATAAGAAAGTCGTTTTCCAGAAAGGTATTCTTTAGTCAACGCAGCAGGTTTGAATAAAAGATTTTTTATAGTGCGCCAAAAAGCATTATCATAATGTGTTAAATCCTCAAAAAAATGGATAAAGAGGTGGTGAAACGTCTTTCTGGTATCGGTATTTTCTTGTCCACAATTAGGACAGAATTTATTTTCTACCACATATCTGCAATTAAGGCAGGTTTTGTCGTTTCGGATTTTACTTTTTGACATAAAAAAACAGTATAAATTCTATGATTTTGTTAAATTTCAAGATATAAAACTAATAAAAATCTACAACTTATACTGTTTTTGAAAAAAAATCTGCGTTAAATTATTTCAAAACTTCTTTTAAGAAGGAATTCATGCGTTCCCATGATCGTTTAGCGGCCTGTTCATTGTAAGCAGCGCCTTTGGAATTATCGTTTCCTGCTTCTGGATCTGTAAAGGCATGAACAGAATTAGCATAATAAATCATTTCCCAATCTGCTTTTGTATCACGCATTTCTTGTTGAAAAGCAGCAACTTCTGTAGCTGGAACGTAGGTGTCATCGGCACCATGTAAAACTAAAACCTTTGCAGTTATTGGATTGTTAATGCGGGAAGCATCACGTCCTAAACCGCCATGAAAAGAAACTACTCCTTGGATTTTCATTCCAGCTCTCGCTGCTTCAAGCACGCCTGTTCCTCCAAAGCAATATCCTATTACAACAATGTTATTAGGATTAGCTCCTGCTTTTACTAATTGGTCTAAAGCGAGTTGGATGCGTCTGTGATAATCAGCAACATTGTTTTTGTAAAAACCAGCTTGTTTTCCTGCTTCCTGTGTAGTTGTTGGATAATTTCCTTCACCATAAATATCAGCGACGAAGGCATAATATCCCATTTTAGAAAGCTTTGCTGCGGATTCTTTTGCATGCGTATCGATCCCTTTCCAGGCGGGAAGAATTAGAATACCAGGGTTCGTTTTGTTTCCTTTCTTTGGAGCAACTGACAATCCATTTAATTTTTGATTTCCATCCGTATATTTTACTGCTTTAAGTTGGGCAAATGCACCATTGGAGAACAATAATAATCCTAAAAGAATAAAAAGAGTATTTTTCATAATTGTTATTTTTAATGATACAAATTTCTTAATTAAGCAGTTATGAAAGTAAGACTTTAATTTTTTTATCTTATCACTGTATTTTGAATTCTTATAGTGAAGAACAGAATGTTTATTCGCCAGGATGATAGCTTCGCTCGGCATTTTTTTGTACCTCGTCTTTATAAAACAATACTTCTTTGAATTGTCCTTTTCGATACCGATCTGCTTGGTCGTAAAAATGTTTTGATTTTGGATCACCGCTATTTCCGCCTGCAAGTAATGATTTGGCTTTTACTTTTGGTCCAAATTCTACCGCGCATACAAAACTATTGCCGTTAAATCCATAGCGTTTTTTGGTGTCTTGGTAGGAACTTTTATAAGCAGGTAAGCTCCCCCAAATTGCAGGGCCATAAGCAATGGGTAGGCTTTCTAAAGCATCATTATAAATCAGATTAATTTCTCCCGAACTTCTCTGGAACCGATTCATTTCTCCCCAAGGAATCTGCCAGCTTCCAAATTTTATTTTCAATTCGTCGACAACCATTTTTAGTTGAGGAATCAATTGTTCAGGAAGTGCATTTTTTGCAAAATTACGGGTATTTTCTACTTGGTCCATTTCACCTTCGTCAATGTATACTTTTTGAATAATCTTATCCAATTTATAACCCCATTCAATGGCTAATGTGGTTGCAACAGAATTTTCTTTGGCATAATAATCCCAATTTTTTAACTGGCTGATCGGTTCAATTAATTCATTATATAGTGCATCTTCTGTACTAATATTTTTTTCAAAACTGGAGATTAACGAGGGGATTAGAACTTCGAATGCCGTTAGTTTAGTATCGTATCCGTCAGCAATTACTTTATCTAATGTATATTTAGTTCCTTTGCTTAATAATCGCACCGCATTTAATCCTCTAAAGCTTTCTCCGTCAGGCGCCATATAAGGAAGATAATTTTCTTTTTTTGGACTATGGTCTCCAGCTGCAGTGTAAGGGGTAGAGTTGCAGTTTTGTAACCAGCCGTTTATAGGATTATAAGAATGAACGGTTTCTGAAACGTCATGGAGTCCCTTCCATTGTGTTGCTGTTGTCGTGCCGTCCATCACTTTTGACCAGTTTAAATTTTTATCGCGAATGGGAATAAAATTGCCATGCCAGTAGGCAATGTTTCCCTCTTTGTCAGCATAAACGGTGTTGTTAGATGTATTGGCTTTTAAATCCATTGCCTTTTTGTAGTCTTCAAAACTTTTCGCTTTGGTACGCACCCAACTTTGTTCTAGACTTTTCATGGAGCGGTTATTTGATTTTAAGCTAATCCATTTCCCATCTCTTTTGGCCATAATTGTACCGTTATTGGTAGCATAAGTTTTGAATGTTTTTGGAATTAGTTTTCCGTTTTCTAGATATTTGATAGTGATCCATTTTTCGATTACGGGTAACAATTTTTTATCGTATTCGTAAAACAGTTTGTTGTTTTTAGTTGTGATTTTTTCTGCGTACATATCGGCTACATCTACATTTGATGAGGTGTGCATCCAGCCACAATTTTCATTAAATCCTTGGTAAATAAAGAATTGTCCCCACGTTACAGCTCCATAAGCGTTTAATCCTTCTTCGCTGCTCATCTGGATTTCTGGTCTGAAATAAAAAGTAGTATGCGGATTAATGTATAAAATAGCATTTCCCGAAGCTGTTTTTGAAGGTGCAATTGCAAATCCGTTTGATCCGGTTTGTACGTCTTTTTCACGTTCGATATAAGCGACTTTATCTGTATTTCCAGAATAAAATGCTTTTAATTCTCCAGTTGTAAGATTAGCGGTACTAATGGCACCAATACTACCATCCGTCCAAAGAAGCGGAAACCATGGTTCAAAATGAGTCAATAAAGCGGGTTTTACTTCGGGATGATTGTTTAGGTAAAAGTTAATGCCATCAGCATAACTATTTAATAATTTTTTCAACCAAGGAGCGGCTTGTATATAATCGGCTTTGGCTTCTTCGGTATCAATTAAAAGTTTAATTTCTAAGTCATTATACAGAACAGCTTGTCCTTTAATTTCGGAAAGGCGTCCAAGTTTTTCGATGTAATTCATTTCTACGCGTTTGAAATCATCTTCACATTGCGCGTATAACATTCCAAAAACAGCATCGGCATCAGTTTTACCGTACACATGAGCAATTCCCCAATTATCTCTAATAATGGTCACTTGTTGAGACCGATTTTTAAGTCTCGCTACTTCTTTAGTACTTGCGTTTTGTGAAAACATTGGAATACTAAAACAAAAAACTAAAACAAGTAATGGTAAATGATTCTTGAAATATTTCATTTTATCGGATTTTAAATTTTTGACCTTGAATATAAACAGCCATTTCTAGGCGTTTGATGCTGACCAAATTGGCCTTTTTGGACTTGGTTATTCCTTTCGGTTTTTTGAACACAATTACTTCGCTATCGCCAGCAATTTCGATTTCTTTATTACGAACAATTAGCGCAGTGCTTTCATCAATACCAATTCCTATGTGTTCTGGAAATTCAACTAAAGCAGTAAGTAAGCGATTGTATCGGCTCCTTTTTAGAAAATGCTGGTCGATAATTACGTTTTTGATTAGACCTAAACCTAAGGAAGTTTCTAGATTTCCGTGCCTGATGTTATCAAAAGTAGCGGAGTATTTAGGTTCTAATTTTTGGTTGCCCGTAATCATGTGCTCGCACATAACCGCAGCTCCAGCGCTGGTTCCCGCTATTGTACTTCCATTTTCATAAGCTCGGTGAATGGCGGTATATGTTGGCGTATTTTTGACCACATCCATAAAACGAGTTTGATCTCCTCCACTAATGAAAATTAGTTTTGCGTTTTGTAAAGAATCGTTCAGCACTTTATTATTGGTTGATGTTGCATCAAAATTCAGCATGATAATTGGATTTGATGTCAGTTTTTGAAATTGTTCCTTAAAATAAATGTAGGCACTATCCGGTTCTTCACTTGACATGGGCAAAACAACCACATAATCTTTTTTCTTCAACTCAGAAATGCTGATTAATTGTGTCATAAGCGCATCTGATCGGTGTCCGCCTCCAATGATGAATAGTTTTCCTTTTGTATTTTGTGCCTGAATGGTGAAGCTGCACAAAAAAGCAAATAAGCTAATTCGAACTTTAAGCGATAGAAAAGAATGTAAATGTTTTTTCATCAGTATTTTATTTGTTTAATCGAAAGTTAAATAGATTCTTTGCTATAACGATACATTTCTTTTAAAAGCGCAACCCAATTCAATTATGGAATCGGTTTTGGCAATGCCAGGAATAGTGTCTATTTTTTCATAAAGCACACTGCGCATGTGTTCGTGGTCTTTGGCAATGATTTTTACATAAAGAGTAAATGAGCCCGTGATATAATAACATTCTGTTATTTCTGGAATTTTTTTCAATTCCTCAATAATTCGATTTGAATCTTGATCCTTATTTAAGGTGATTCCGGTGAAAGAACCCCAATCATAGCCCACTTTTTTTTCATTGATTACTGGTTTTATACCAGTAATAATTCCTTGTTCAGTTAATCTATTGATCCGTTGGTGCACCATGGTATTTGATATTTTTAAATGAGTCGCAATGGCTGAATAGGCCATTCTTCCATCTTTTTCTAGTTCTTTGATGATTTTGATATCGAATTCGTCTAATATATCCATGTTATTGTTACTATTAATGATGAAGGTTTTGTAGAAGTATAAATGTACTTAATTTTATTTATTTCGAAAATAGTTGTAAATCGAAATGCTTGTTTAAAATAATGACTTATTTTAATGTAAATTAAAGAAATATTTTCAAATAATATCTTTTTAAAAGTCAAAACATTTATTTTTATTGCTAAATTAAAAAAAAGTAGTAGTTTTGTGCATTACTATTTTAAAATAAAAACATCATGACACATACAGAACAAAACCTTTCTTCAAAATCGGAAGCGTTGATAGCAAAAGAGAATCAATATGGAGCTCATAATTACCATCCTTTACCAGTAGTTTTAGAGCGAGGTGAAGGGGTTCATGTCTGGGATGTGGACGGGAAAAAATATTATGATTTTTTATCGGCATACTCTGCTGTGAATCAAGGACATTGTCATCCAAAAATTGTAGGTGCTATGGTAAAACAAGCACAAACACTAACGTTGACTTCTCGTGCTTTTCATAACGATCAATTAGGACCGTTTGAAGAATATGTAACTAAGTACTTTAATTTTGATAAGGTATTGCCAATGAACACGGGTGCAGAAGCAGTGGAAACGGCATTGAAATTATGCAGAAAATGGGCGTATGAGGTAAAAGGAATTTCTGAAAATCAAGCGCAAATCATTGTATGTGAAAATAATTTTCACGGAAGAACAACAACCATTATTTCCTTTTCAAATGATGAAAGTGCCCGTAAAAACTTTGGCCCTTTTACTGCTGGATTTATCAAAATACCTTATGATGATGTTGAGGCTTTGGAGAACGTACTGCAATCTTCCAAAAATATCGCAGGATTTTTAGTAGAACCAATTCAAGGAGAAGCGGGAGTTTATGTTCCTGCCGAAGGATACTTAGCTAAAGCTAAAGCGCTTTGTGAACAACATAATGTATTATTTATTGCCGATGAAGTACAAACCGGAATTGCTCGTACTGGAAGGTTATTAGCAACTTGTGGGAATTGTGATTGTAAAAAAGGTTGTGAAGCAAGACCAGAAGTAAAACCAGATATTCTTATTTTAGGAAAAGCCATTTCAGGTGGTGTGTATCCGGTTTCAGCAGTTTTAGCTAATGATCACATTATGAATGTAATTAAACCAGGACAACACGGTTCCACCTTTGGAGGAAATCCCGTTGCAGCCGCAGTTGCTATTGCTGCACTTGAAGTGGTAAAAGAAGAAAATTTAGCACAAAATGCCGCCCACTTAGGGGAAGTTTTAAGAACTGGACTTAACGAGATTGCTTCGAGAAATCCTATAATCACATTGGTTCGTGGTAAAGGATTATTAAATGCTATTGTGATCAATAGTGGTGAGGAATCCGATTTAGCTTGGGATATTTGCATGAAATTTAGAGATTATGGTCTATTGGCTAAGCCAACTCACGGAAATAAAATTCGATTTGCCCCACCTTTAGTGATTACTGAATCGCAGATACAGGAATGTTTGGCTATTATCGAAAGAGCCTTAAACGATTTTAGATAATTTATAGATTATGGGAAAAACGATAAAATTAATAAAAAATAGATCGGATATAGGTGCTGGTACACGAGGATCCGATTTAGGGATTGATGCTATCGAAATTGCAGCAATCAATCAAGACAGCGATTATTTTAATCAATTTGAGTTTGAAGATGTAAGGACACACAACGAATCGATTTACGATAAAAATAGGAGCTCCTCCGCTAAAAGAATTGAGCATGTTGTAGAGCAATGCACCAGAGTTTGCAATGCAGTAAAGAAAAACTTAGAAGGGAATTACTTTCCAATAGTTTTATCAGGAGATCATTCCTCGGCATTAGGAACTTTAAGCGGAATCAAAGCAGCATATCCAGAGCAAAATATCGGTGTGTTTTGGATTGATGCTCATGCTGATTTGCATTCGCCTTATACTTCGCCTTCTGGAAATATTCATGGAATGCCTTTGTCTGCGGCTCTTGCTGATGATAATTTGAGTTGTCAGAATAATGATGTGGCTCCAGAAACGCAGCAACATTGGGAGGACATGAAAAATATAGGGTACAAAGGACCTAAAGTTTTGGCTGAAAATCTAATCTATTTTGGTGTTCGTGATACTGAGGAAGAAGAGGATAAGCAAATTGAAAAACTGCATATCAAAAATTATAGAGTCGACGAAGTACGGTTTAGAGGATTACAAAAATGTGTTTCGGAGGCATTGATTAAAGTCGCGCATTGTGAAGTTTTATATATCTCTTTTGATGTGGATTCCATGGATTGCGATATGATTTCATACGGGACAGGAACGCCAGTTCCTAAAGGATTCGATCAGTACGAAATTATTGCAATGATTAATCAAATTATTCAAACCAAAAAGGTCGTTTGTATCGAATTTGTGGAAATAAATCCGCTGTTAGATACTAAAGGAAATAAAATGGCTGAAACTGCTTTTGAAGTATTAGAGGCTATTACGTCCGAACTTAGTGTGCCAATCGAATAATTTTAAGAGCTGTTAAACATAAAAGCCCGAAATCTAAAAATGATTTCGGGCTTTTTAATTTTCATGATTTCTGGAAGTTAAGCCAGAAGAATTGTGTTTTAATCCTAATAGGCCTAAACTGTATTAACTTCCGTAACCAGGATTTTGAGTAATTTTACTATTGGTATCCATTTCTCTTAAAGGAATTGGAAATACTAAAGTATTGTCATTGTAAGGAATTAATTTTGAACCATCAGCAAATACATCAATGGAACGTTTTGTTCTTTTTAAATCATGAATTGCAAATCCTTCCATTGCTAATTCCAACTCGCGTTCTCTTAAGATAGAAGCTAAGTTCACGGTTAAGAAATTTGCAGCGTTTGCACGTGTTCTAAGTAAATTGATATCCGTCAATGGCGTGTTGCCAAGGAACGTGCCTTCTCTAAAATTTGCCTCAGCTCTAATCAAGTACATCTCTGCGAGACGCATTAATTGCACGTCGCCAAACTGGTTTGTATACTTTGAAGTCAATCGTCTTCCGTTGTCTGGATTGATGTAATTGAAATTACGTCTTTCATCAGCAGGATCAGTAAATTTATTCAGATAATTAGATCTAATTTCGATATCACCACCACGACCACCATTATTTTCAGAAGCATATAAATTAGTTACTTCATTTTCTCCCGTTTGTTTTGTGATTTGGATTGCAAAAATATCCTCACTTTGATTGACATCATGATTGAAAGCATTGGCATATTTAGTGGATAGCGTACGACCACTATTTTCAATTACCTCATGAGCAGCATCTCTAGCAGCAGGATAATTTCCTTGTTGTAAATACACTCTGGCCAATAAAGCTTTGGCAGCATACTTGTCAGCATAAAAACTATTTTCTTCTGGAAGATCATTATAAGCAAGGTTTAAGCCTGTAATGATTAGTGCGTAAACTTCACTTACAGTGCTTCTTTCTTTTGCTAAATCAGTAGTAAAATCATAGATGGCGTTTGGTCTGATGACAACACCTAGTTGACTATTGGCTTGGCCTGCTTCATAAGGTTTTGCGTAAAAACGAACCAGATCAAAATAAGCTAACGATTTCAAAAAAGTTGCTTCAGCAACCATGGTTGCTCGTTTAGCAGGATCCTGTACTTTATCTATGTTCTCTATAACGGTATTGGCAGCATTAATGATTTGGTAATTTCTAGTGTAAATTTGCTGAACAAAACCATTGTTAACTAACATTGTTTTGGAATACATTTGTCTGCATTCTGCAAAAGTTCCTCTCCATCTAAAGTCGGTTGTTGCAGTGATTCCAGTCTGCGCTAATAAATCTGCTGAAGTCAAAATTCGACCGCCATAAACATCACCATCTGCAGCTGTAGCATAGGCACCTGTTAAGATATTCATAATGCCGGATTCAGTACTTAATGTTACCGTTGCATCCTCATTTTGTCTTGGATCAATTTCTAATTCACTATCACAACTTGCAAAAAAAGTAGCGAAAAGAATAATTAAGATTAATTTATTTGATTTCATTTTTTTATTTTTAAAAATTAATGTTCACTCCCAATGCAATTGTTCTCGCAGGTGGTGTAGAATAAAATTCTTCTCCAATACCTGTATCATCTCTTCTTGCTTCAGGATCATAACCAGAATAGTTTGTAAAAGTAAGCAAGTTAACGCCGGTTGCATAGAGACGTACGCTTGTCATCCCAAGTTCTTTTATAGCATTACCTGATAAGGAGTAGCCTAATGTTAAGTTTCTTAGACGAACAAAATCAGATTTATCTAAAAATCGGGTAGACGCTCCAGTTCCATTACTACCATATAATCGGGCTTGGGGAACATTAGTGATATCTCCAGGATTTTGCCAGCGATCCAATTGATCAATTGTTTGGTTGTCAAAATAATCTGCAGCAACGGATTGATAAATACCAGCAGAATTATAGATACTAGCACCCCATTCTCCCTGGAATGTAAAAGAAAAATCAATTCCTTTGTAGTTGATTGTATTGGTTAAGCCAGCCATTAAGGTAGGAAAAGGATTTCCTGATATTACTCTTTTAGCTGTAGCGTAATTGTTGGTTGTTGATTTGTCTAGGGAGCCATCTGTATTAAGTGTGTTTTTAACAAACAAAGCATCTCCATTAGCAGGATCTACTCCAGCATATTCTACAAGATAAAAGGATGAAATATTTTCTCCTACGCGGTTAATAGTGAAGGTTCCTACGATATCCTTATTGTTATTAGGCATAGACAATACTTCGGATTCATTAGTTGTAATATTGAAACTTGTATTCCATTTAAGATTGTCAGAGTCAATGTTCTTTGTATTCAAAGTAAATTCCACTCCACTACTTTGTACTTCACCGATGTTTTGGTTGATTGAAGTTGCTCCAGAACTAATGGATAAGGGAACACTAAAAAGTAATCCATTTGTATTTTTTCTGTAATAATCCGCTTCAACGCTGATTCTGTTTAACAAACCAAATTCAACACCAAAATCAATTTGAGTTGATTTTTCCCAAGTAAGATTATCATTTCCAGCTTGAGCGAATGAAAGTCCTGATTTCAGGTTGTAAGGATTTGATCCAAACAATTGGCGTGAAGCAAAATTACCCAATTCAGCATTTCCTAATTTTCCCCAGCTTCCTTTTAGTTTTAAGAAAGTTAGCGTAGCATTGTCTTTTAAGAAGCTCTCTTCCGAAATAATCCAACCTGCCGAAAACGCGGGAAAAGTACCAAATCTCTCGTTTTTACCAAAACGGGAAGAACCATCACGACGGATACTGGCTTTGAAAATGTATTTGTCAGCAAATGAGTAAGTAAGTCTGCCGAATTGAGAGACGAAGGTGTAATCCGTTTCATTTCCAGATCCTGCATTTACTTCTGCACCACCATCAACGGTTTGAAAAGAGTCGTTTGGAAAGTAAATACTAGTAACACTTTGAAATCTTCGGTTGAATTTATTAAATTCTATACCAGCTACCGCATTAATATCGTGTTTTTCACCAAAGGTTTTATCGAAGGTCAAATAGTTACTGTAGATATACGTCTCATTATTTACAGAAGTTGCAAAAACTTCTCCATCAGTGGCCATGAAAGGGGTATTTCTACCAGACCAAGCATCTTCTGTTTGTGACAACAAGTCATAAGAGAAATCTGAATTGGCTTTTAAAGAGGGAAGAATTTTAAATTCTCCATATACTTTACCAGTAACTCTTCTCATGAGTGTTTTCCAAAACGCATTATCAATAGCTAATAAGTAATTCGCATATAAGGTATTTGGATTAGCAGTTCCGTCTGCTAAACGAGCAGGAGATAACGGAGATTGCGCTACAGCTTGTAAAGGAGTTGTAAAAGAGTTGTCATCTTGCACACGATCAATTTGGGATCTCGAAAAACTTAAATTCATACCAGCTGTAAAACGGTCTGAAATTTTGTGAGAAACATTGCTTCTCGCTGTTATTCTTTCTAATGCGTTACTATTGATAATACCAGTGGTATTGTTGTAAGCACCAGAAAAGAAATATCTTGTCTTCGCATCTCCTCCAGATACTGAAAAATCAGCATCGGTATTATATCCATCTTGAAAGGCAGTATCCTGCCAGTCTGTATCTACTTCTCGGTTTCTCCAGTCTGTTCCTTGCGCTAAAAACTCAAAAGTATCTTCAGCCTCAGCAGCATCGCCAAGTCCATTGATAGATGCCTCAGTAAACAATTCAATGTACTGATCTGCATTCAGCCATTTTCTTTTATTAGTAGCTTGGCTAACTCCTTGAGAAAGGTTGATGGAGAACGTTCCTTTACCTTCCTTACCTCTTTTTGTAGTAATTAAAACCACACCATTTGCTCCTCTAGCGCCATAAATGGCTGCTGATGATGCATCTTTAAGGACATCAATAGATTCGATTTCGTTTGGGCTTAATGTGAGCAATGGATTGGTTGGTGCTCCATTACTAGATTCATTCGTAGTCACCAAAGGAATGCCGTCCAAAACATAAAGGGGTTGTGTACCTGCACTAATACTTGCTGCACCTCGTACTCGAATGTTTATTCCTCCATCTACTTTACCATTAGTTTGCGTAATTTGTACCCCTGCTAATTTACCAACTAAGGCATTTTGAACATTAGATACTGGAATTTGTTGGATGTCTTTTGCTGTTACACGAGCAATATTATCTGTCAATTTCTTTTTGCTTTGGGTTCCATACCCAACTACAACAACTGTTTCTAGTTGATTTGAAGCATCACCGAGCTTTATCAGCATTGAGGTAGTTGCAGTAACTTCTACAGTTTTCATCCCTACAAAGCTCACTACTAAAATTTGCCCTCTTTGCGCATTTATGGTAAACTCACCATCAAAATTTGTTTGCGCGCTAATGGTTGTTCCTTTAACAATAATGTTAGCTCCAGGAATTGGAAGACCGCCCATATCGGTAACTTTACCAGTTAGGGTACTTTCTTGAGCAAATATCAATTGTACAAAAAGTACAAACAAGACGCTCAAAAAATGTTTTAATTTAATTCTCATTTTCGGATTATTTAAGATTAGTTACTTCAAATATCCAAATAAAATGTTAAATAAGGTGTATTATAGGTGTTAAAAATGTTTGTTTGTCGTTTAATTAGCAATAATTTAATTTTTTTAACATAAAAGTATAGATTTCATAATAATAGACGTTTATCAAATTAAATTTGTGAATGCTTTACGAATGGCTTTTCCTTATTGCTGTTTTTTATCATGTTAAAATGGAGATTGTTTTACTTGAATGTTTTTTCCTAATTTTAAGGTTGAATTGGTTTCACTTATTTTAAATTTAGGAATCAAACAACTGTATTGTGTAACGAATTAGAATATTGAAAGTGAAAGTTTTCAATTAGTTCAAAAATGGTTATCTTGCTGCCTTGGCGGATAACAGCAAAGGCAAAATGGTGAGGTTAGACACGCTTTCAATTAAGAAATAAACGGGCTGAAATGAATAAAGTAGTGAATTTTATTGACTTACATAGCGGAGAAGAGAACAAGAAGAAAGTGTTGGATAATGTGAAATCAAACATCTCTTTTAGAGGCTCAAACCTATGGATTTTAGCTTGTGCCATTGTAGTTGCTTCAGTAGGTTTGAATGTAAATTCAACTGCCGTTATTATTGGTGCAATGCTTATTTCTCCTTTGATGGGACCAATTATTGGAGCTGGTTTTGGCTTGGGAATTTATGATTTTAATTTGCTCAAAAGATCACTTAAAAATTTACTCATCGCTACGGTGGTAAGTTTATTAGTATCTACTATTTACTTTTTCTTAAGTCCCTTCAAAGACACCCAATCCGAACTTTTAGCCAGGACGTCACCTAATATTTACGATATTTTCATCGCTTTCTTTGGAGGATTAGTGGGAGTGATAGCGATCACAAGAGTAGAGAAGGGAAATCCTATTCCTGGAGTGGCTATTGCAACTGCATTAATGCCACCGTTGTGCACGGCCGGTTATGGATTAGCTTTAGGGAATTTTAAATTCTTTTTTGGTGCTATGTATTTGTACACCATTAATTGTGTCTTTATCTGTATTGCAACCTTTATAATTGTCAAATATTTAAAATATCCAATTGTTAAACAAACGGATGTAAAGACGGAAAAGAGAGTGAAATATATGATTTCATTTTTGACTTTAGCCTTGATTGTACCGAGTGTCTTTTTTGCCTATCAACTTTTTCAAGAAAAAAAATACAAGCAAAAAGTAGAATTATTTTTAAAATTGGAATTCTTGGATAAAGGATATACAGTATTGTATAAAAAAACACAATTTACGTCAAATCCAAAAAAAATAGATATTGCTTTTTTAAGAAGAAGACTCGATAAGGATGAAATAAAAGAACTTAACGTAAAACTAAAGACCTACGAGTTAAATAATACTGTTTTAAATATTATTCAAGATACAACTGATTTGAAACAGGATATTTTAAATGAAATTACTTTTAATAACAAAACCATGAGCGAGAAAGATTTGATTATAGCCAAGTTGCAAAGCCAAATCGTTTCTTTAAAATTTGATAACAATGCCATTTTAGGGGAAACTAAAATTTTGTTTCCTGAAATTATCAATATTGCTATAGCAAATCATGTTTTTAATGAGAATAAAGAAGATAGAAAAGTGATTACTGTGGTGCTTTATGAAAGTAAAAATGATTTAGACACAATCGAAAAGAAGAAATTGACTGCGTGGTTAAAAAATAAATTTAATACTGATGCGGTAGAAATTTTCAAAAGGCAATAATTTGATGTAGAGCTGCTCTGATAGAGCGTTTATTTTTACAGCTAAATTATTGCTTGTGTAAATAGGCTAAAATTTCGCTACAAGTTTGTTTTGCATTTCTGTTTGTGCCTATAAGTGTTGCCGATGCATAACCAGTCCAGCTTCCATAACCCGCTAACCATAATCCATCAACTTCTGTTGCTTTGCTTTGTTCCGTTTTTAGGATACCTCGATTATCTGCTGCAACACTATTTTTTAGAAAAGAAGTAGCATGCCCAAAACCCGTACACCAGATTATAGCATCAAAATCTTCTTTGGATCCGTTATTCCAAATCACGCCCTCATTATAAATACTTTTAATACCACCACTAGAGAGGAGAACACCTCTAGATCGAGCTTCTTTAACCGGCGGTACCATTACAATAGTTCCTAAATCATAATTGGCTGCATTAAATGGTTTTCCTTCTTTTTCCGCATTGTATTTGGCAGTTGCTACGTTAAAAAGATAAAAACCATCTACTTCGTCTGGTAAATATTGAGGTGGTTTGCTAGTAGACCATTTAACATTGGTAACTTTAGAAACTTCGGCTACAATTTGTGCGCCTGAATTGCCTTCGCCCACAACAAGGACTTTTAAATTTTTAAAGGATTCTGAATTTTTGTACTGTGCCGAATGGATCTGAATTCCTTTGAAGGTATCTATTCCTGCTATTTTTGGTATAAAAGGATTGCTCCAAGTGCCTGTTGCGGCAATAATAACTTTGGAAAAATACATTCCTTTATTGGTTTGTATTTTGAAAATTTTATTTTCTAAAAGCACGCTTTCTACAGTTACGGATCTCTCAATTGGCAAGTCATAACGCTTTTCGTATTGGCATAAATAATCAATTACTTCTTGTTTTAGAGGAAATAGATTTTTAGATTTTGGCATGAGCCATCCCGGTAAGGAACTGTGTTCAGCAGGAGAAAAAAGGGTTAGGCTATCCCAAGCATGAAGCCAAGCGCCACCACATTTTTCCTCTTTGTCCAAGAGAAGGAAGTTCACTTTATGGCGTCGGAGATAGTACCCGCAGGCTAGTCCACTTTGTCCGCCACCAACGACTATGACATCTAAAATTTTGTTCATTTTGTTTGAATCTGTTTAAATTGTATGTTGTTTTGGTTTTTTCGCGTCAAAGAAGCTTCACTATTAATATCGTCCAATAGGAGAATCTGGGACACACTTTAAGTACTATAAATTGTTCATACAATTAGGGATTTTCAGTTTTTGTGACTACTACTGGTTTTGAATAATATTTATTTTTCAACCAAAAAGAGACATTCACTAAAATTATCAATGCAGGAACTTCTACCAAAGGTCCAATAACACCGGCAAATGCCTGGCCACTATTGATTCCGAAAACCCCTATGGAAACTGCAATTGCTAATTCGAAATTATTTCCAGATGCGGTAAAGGAGAGCGCTACAGCGTCTCTATAATTTGCTCCAATCTTTTTTGAAACAAAGAACATCAGGAAAAACATAATGGTAAAGAAAATGACAAGTGGAATCGCAATTCGAAACACATCCATAGGCAAATCAACTATCATTTCCCCTTTTAAACTAAACATAACTACAATTGTAAAAAGTAAAGCGATCAATGTAAGTGGCGATACAAAAGGAATAAATTTTTGATTGAACCATTTGTCACCAATGAACTTCTTGATGGTGTAGCGACTAATTACCGCTAATGCAAATGGAATTCCTAAATAAATCCCAACCGTTATCGCAATCTCAGCTATAGAAATGTTCAATTCTAAACCTTTTATTCCAAATAATGGCAACATGATTTCCAAATAGAAATAAGCATATAAACTAAAAAAGAATACTTGCAGTAAACTATTTATTCCAATTAAACCGGCTGTTAATTCTCTATTTCCTTCGGCTAATTCGTTCCATACAATTACCATAGCTATGCACGGCGCAATTCCTATTATAATTAAACCTGTCATATATTCAGGATAATCTTTCAAGAAGAAGGTTGCTAATAAAAACATTAAAAAAGGACCTACAATCCACGTAATTAAAAAAGAGGCTGTCAATAATTTTGGTTTGTCAAGAATTAATGGAATTTTTGAGAAATCAATTTTGGTCAATGGTGGATACATCATTACAATTAGTCCAATTGCTAAAGGTATATTAGTGGTTCCGCTGGAGAAGGAATTGATAAAGTCATCGCTTGAAGGAATAAAATAACCAATGGAAACGCCAATTATCATGGCTATGAAAATCCAAAGGGTAAGGTACTTATCTAGAAAGTTTAATCTTTTTTTATGTAATGCCATTTTATAATTTTATTTGGGAGAATACATAGCACATTTCTGTTGCAATTTGTAAACTGCGCTCTTTGTATTTTTGCTGTTGTTGTGGCGTGTTATCAAAAACTTTCGGGTCTTCAAATGTAATGGGAATCCTTTCTTCTGCACCAGCAATAAAAGGGCATCCGCCATCCGCTTGAGAGCAAGTTAATAATGCTGCAAATTCACTTTTTGGATTAAAATCATCGTCATAGGTTTTAGAAAAACCAATAATTGGAGGTTCATTCTTTCCAAATTTTATGGTGTAAATTGGGTTATTTCCTTCAGAAATAGTATTAATTTGAAATCCAGATTGCTTTAATGTTGTGGCAATCATAGGGGATAATGCAGTAGATTCTGTACCACCGGAATAACAAAAAACATTTTTAATATTGAAATACCCCGCGGCCGTCTGTGCCCAAATTTGGGACAAATGACTTCTTCTGGAATTGTGCGTACAAATAAAGTTTAGCCTTATTTCTTGCTCTTTGGAAACTTTATTTTGGATAAAATCAAGAAGAGGTTTTAAAATAATCTTACGTTCTGAAGATATATTTTCGTAATCAAAAGCACGGATTACTTGTTCAATTTCTGAAAAGAGGATGGTTTTACTTGGGCTCATTTTATAGTTTTAAGAATTAGCAACAGCCTCCGCCTGGCGTGCAGCTATTCGTTTGAGTTGGGATTGCAGACAATTTTACTTTTTGTTTATCAGCAGGAATGCCACATTGGTCTTCAGCCAAACAAGCGGTTTGTTTGTTGATTAAAGTAAAGTCCGTTCCGTTGAAACCCAAGTCGTATTTACCAATTGTTTCTCCTTGAAACTCCACTTCAACTTCATGATCTTCAATTCCTAAAATTTTTTCAGATAATTCAATGATATCCAATAATTTTTTTGGTTTAAGTCGGTGATCAAAATCATTGGCATCCCACAACTGGAAATTCACAACGTTCTCTTTTCGAACTTTTCCGCCGCAATCAATGAAGTTTCTGGTAATTAAGCCTACTTCCGTTACGTGAAAATGTTCTGGAACATAGGTTCCGTTTGGTAATATAAAAGCAACGTTTTCTAACGCGTTCAATTCTTTTTTAATTTCTGATAGTTTCATTTTTTTATAATTTAAAAATTAGCAACATTGGTCTTTCCTGTTTTCTAAATAGGTATTGATAAGGGCAAAAAAACTTTTTATTTTCTCAAACCCTTCTTCGTTCAAGCAATAACAAATTGAAGCCCCTTCGAAATTTCCTTTGATTAACCCGGCATTTTTTAGTTCCTTCAAATGTTGCGAAACAGTAGGTTGTGCTAAAGGCAATTCGTTTACAAGGTCTCCACAGATGCAACTGTCAACTTTTATAAGATGTTCAATTATGGCAATACGAGCAGGATGACCTAATGCTTTGGCAAGTACAGCCAGTTCGTTTTGCTCCTCCGTAAAATGTTGTGTTTTAGTTACCCCCATCGTAATATATTTATATTGCAATATTACGATTAATTAGGTAACAACGATTACTTTTGGTGTTAAATTAGCATTAAGTTTTGATGGTTTAGTGGTTTTATTATTTTGTAATTATAAAATGAAAAGTACCGCAAAGGAGATGGAGTATGGAGAATCCCTCTCGATTGCATTACTTTTCACTTATTCATTAGGGATAGAATAAATCTTATAATTGCTACCCATCAGAGCATGATAACAAAAAAAATAATTTAAATTTTTACTCGTTTTTACGGTTCAATAATTACTTTCATTGCTTTCTCTTTCCCTGCATTGCCAAATACTTCATACGCTTCTAGGACCTCTTTCAATTTAAAATGATGAGTTATCAGTTTAGAAGGTTCTAATTTACCGGAGGAAACTGTTTTTAAAAGCATTGGAGTAGTATTGGTGTTTACTAATCCCATTGTTATCGTGATGTTTTGGATCCATAAATCCTGAATTTGCAGTTCTACTGGCTTTCCATGCACTCCGATATTGGCAATGTGTCCACCGGGGCGAACAATTTTTTGGCATATATCAAAGGTAGCTGGCGCTCCAACGGCTTCAATAGCCACATCTACACCATCTTTTGTTTCTGATTGAATTCTTTTTGTGACATCTTCTTTGGTAGAATTAATGGTATGCGTAGCGCCAAATTTTTTAGCCATTTCCAAACGATTTTCATCGATGTCGATCATATAGATTTTTGCCGGAGAGTAGAACTGAGCTGTCAGTAAAGCTGACATTCCTATAGGACCGGCTCCTACAATCGCAATGGTGTCTCCTGGTTTTACTCCGCCATTAATCACACCAATTTCATGTCCTGTAGGTAAAATGTCACTCAGCATTACCAGCGCTTCTTCATCAGATCCGTCTGGTATCAGATAGAGGCTGTTATCAGCATGTGGAATCCGAACGTATTCTGCCTGCGTACCATTTATAAGATGTCCTAAAATCCAACCGCCGTCCTCACAATGAGCGTACATTTGTTTTTTACAGTATTCGCAACTGCCATCTGAAGTGATACAAGAGATTATGACATGGTCTCCTTTTTTAAAATTCCGGACAGAAGTACCAATTTCTTCTATTACACCAACTCCCTCATGACCTAATGTAGTTCCCGGTTTCACCGATGGAGTTTTTCCGTGTAATATACCTAAGTCTGTACCACAAATAGTCGTTTTAAGTATTTTTACCACTGCATCAGTGCTTTTTTCAATTTTAGGAAATGGCACCTCTTTTAATTCAATCTTACCTGGTCCATCATATACAAGTGCTTTCATTGTTTTAGTCTGTTTCATTTTCATTTTTTATTAAAGGTTATAGTTCCAAATCATTTTTAAATTAATCGTAAGGCTTTAAATTTTCAATTCGTTCACTATTAAAATTTATTTAGTTGTCAATCGACAATAAATATAATTAGCTATAAATCAATAATTAATAAATCTAAAGGTCGCTAATTAATACTGCTTATTATATGATATAAGTCATTAAATGAAGATTAAAGCAAATGTTTCAAAATTATGTAGCGTCTTTCTTTTTTCGAAATGATAAAGGAATGGGCTAATGATTCTGTCCTCATTTTTTTTGGAATTAATGTTAATTTAATAAATCTAGGGAGGATTTGTCTCTTGTTTTTGGTAGGAATTGCTACTTTTAGAGTTAAATAAAATACACTTTTGAACAAAAATGAGTAACTTAGTAATCAATAATTAAATAAATAGTCTAATGGAAAATCAAAATGATAAATCAGAGTCAAATGCAGCTAAATCAGAAAAATTAGATAAAAACAAAGTACCAGATTCCCTTTTGTATCCACCAAGTGAAGATATTTACAATAAATTTCATAAGGAAAGCGATATTAATCCAGAGGATATTTCTAAAAAGAAAATACCTGTTGCAATTAATAATGTTACGGATTTTAATGAAAAAGATTTTGAAGATGATAAGACTGGAGCCGACTTGGATATACCCGGTTCAGAATTAGATGATGAGCAAGAGAAAATAGGGAGTGAGGATGAAGAAAATAACCATTACAGTATTGGGGGCGACAATCATAATGATTTAGAAGACAATACAGGGGATAAGATTTAACCTTGCATTTTTAAACAAACTAGAATCCTGGTGCAATGACTTTACATGAATACAATCAAAAGCGCAATTTTGCATCCACGTCTGAGCCAGAAGGTAAAATAAAAAAATCAGTGGCGGAAATGATTTTTGTTGTTCAAAAACATGCTGCATCTCACTTGCATTACGATTTTAGGTTAGAAAGTGAAGGAGTCTTAAAAAGTTGGGCGATACCAAAAGGTCCATCAATGAATCCTGCCCATAAAAGACTAGCTATCCAGGTGGAAGATCATCCTTATGCTTATCGTAATTTTGAAGGAATCATTCCTGAAGGTAATTACGGTGCGGGAAACGTTATAGTTTGGGATAATGGAACTTATATTCTAGTTGACGATGAAAATTATGGGAATCTAAATGCCTATTTGCAAAAAGGCCAGGTCCGATTTATCATAAAGGGCAAAAAACTGAAAGGGGAATTCGTATTAGTGAAATTGAAAGCTAAAAAAGAGAATTCGTGGCTTCTGATAAAAGCAAAAGATGACTATGCAACCGAAGAAGACGTTTTGTTGCAGGATCAATCCGTGATTGCTAATACTACAATAGACAGTTTGAAAAGTTAATTGGCAATATAAACAAGTGATGCGTTTCCTTTCAGAAATATGAAGTTATTTAGCAACGATTTCACTTTTATTTTAATTTGGAACTACCATTTTTTTTTCCTAAAAGTAAGAAATGGTAAGTAGTCAATAAATTAGTAAAACAGCAAAGAAGAAAGAGGGCATGGTAAACTAAAAATTTCTAAGATTAATAACAATGTTCATTTTGACAAAGCAGGCGAGATTACAGCATAATAATTTCTTGTTAATAGAAATTAAATCGACGAGGTTGTTGAAAATGTATTAAAAAAAAGAAGTACCAAAAAGCATCAATTTTGTCTTGGAAGAAAAAAATAGCAGGTTGGATAGCGGTGTGGTAAATATGCCAGCAATTTTTGAAATTGGATTTTTTATTAAAAATATGGTAAAATAGTAGTTTCTATTGATGCTTTCTTAGTTGTTTTTAGTATTTTGCGATTTAATTATTTTTAGATTATAAATTAGATTAATATGAAATATAGAGTAGCAACTTCGTCATTAAATCTTAGGGATTTTCCTTCGGCGAATGATAATTCTAAAATTTTAACACAAATCCCTTTTAGACATACTGTTAAATTAATTGAGAAAACGACCTCAGATTGGTGGAAGGTAAAGCTTTTGAATACTGACAAAGAAGGTTTTGTGTTTTCGCAAGATATTGAACATGTAGATGAAACGACAGATGAAATTGCAGATATCGAAGTGCCTAATTTTGAACCAGGTTCTAAAGGAAGTCTGGACAACAAATTAGAAACCTACAAGCCGCTTGGTGATCCAGCTATTCCTTTCAGAGACTTAACTAGTGTTGCATCCAAGCTATCTTCCATTCGAAAAATAATAGACACACTCGATGTTTCAAAAAGTTTTAGATATGAAAAAGATGATTCTGATACCTACTGTAATATCTACACCTTTGATTATTGCTTTTTTGCCAAAGTCTATATTCCCAGACTAAGATGGACGGATACAGCAATAGAAGCGCTTGAAAACGGAAACGAAGTACCCTTAGTTTTTGGAGAAACAGTGAGGCCTTTTTATTCTAATTATATTTATGACTGGTTTTTGCAATCGGCTAGTGCCTTTGATTGGGAAAGAGTCAGTGATGTTGATGCACTCCAAAAGAAAGTTAATGATAATGGAGGTGTAGGTGTCATTTGTGCTAAACGATTCATATTAAATAAGTCAGGGCACGTTGTAGTGGTCGTTCCAGAAACCGAAACTGAAAAGGCATTTCGGTTAGAGGGCAAGGTCATTTATCCGCTGCAATCTCAAGCAGGAATGGATAATTATAATTATTTTTCAGAAGTTAGAAAGGATTGGTGGGATAGTAAAGATCCTGAAAAAGGATATTCATCTGCTATCTTTTACTATCATGATTAAATAGTAAAGGCATTTTAAATAAAAGAGACTTCTGTACGCTAGTGGTGCAGAAGTCTTTTTTGTAATATTTAATTTCTATTAACCTTTATACTGCTACTGCAATTTTAGTGATTAGCAAGGAACTACAAAAACCATTTTCATAATATCTATCATGTAAACTAGCATATATTTGACTATAGATTGCGATAGGATCATTAGATTCTATTGTTATAGACAATATGTTTTCTAAAAGGGAAATAAGGTTTGCTGGGACTGCCGTTTCTTTTCCATGAACAATAGATTCATAGACAAAGTTATTCCATTCTAAATCGCAAATCGGATTTTCGATTTCGTTTAATATGGCATGATCCATAATGAAAATCAGAAAATTTAAAACTTCCTTGAGGTGTTTTTCATTAAAATAATCAAATATTCGAAACTCAATACCGTGATTTTTGTGTTTGTGAAAATTTACATCAAGTCCAATTTTATCGATTTTCTCATAATCTGATATTTCAGAATAGCGATTCACCCACCACAACGGATTATCGTGCATTGGATGCGCATCAAAATCCATTTGGACTATTTTTCCAGTTTTCATAACATTAGTGTCATACGTTCCAATACCTATGTACCTTGACATAGCGCATCGTTGTGATGCCTTGGTTAAGTTAACGCTACTGTCATTATGGGATAGAAAGTCAGAGGATCCAAATTTGATCATAAACAACGGACTCAACCATTGAAATAACCGAATCGTACGCTGATGTTTTTTGATAAAATCTACTTTGTCTTTAATTTCACCTTCCTTATTTAACTCTGTTGGAATCGTTAAATTAAAATGATAGGTCATGTTATTGAAAACAGAATAATTTTCATTATTAGAAACAAATATGGCAAAAGGATGATTTTCCGAGCAGATTTTTATGTTGCCAAATTGCGAAAATATATTTTCTTTTAGTAATAGTTGTTGCAAGTTTACTGTAAATTCTTGCTTTATATTTGCTAGTTCCGCAATGACAGTATCGATATCTTTTTTGTAAAAATCCTGCGTTACAAATTCAATGGTGTCACCATCAAAAATGAATTTTTTTTGATGTTCGTCAATGAAATAGTTATTGTGTTTTTGTAATATTTCAAAAATACTTTCCCCAATGTATTCTGGGTTTGGCTCATTGTCTATGGGATCTAAAACTTTATGTTGATTGTTTACATCTGTTTTTGTAAACGAATGGGAGTTCATTAAAACAGGGATTGCATACTCTTTGTCTGTTAATATTTTGAGTAGCGAATTTTCAAATACGTTTTCTTTATAATTTTTAAAATGGTTGACGCTATATTTTTCACGTATGCCATTTGTTAATAAGAAATTTTTGTCAACGATACGTTGATTATCAAATTCTAAATAACATTCATTTTCGATGCCTACTCCCCAGTAAAAATCATTGGATTGATACTGGTTCCTATATTCTTTATGCTTATCTAATACCTCAATTTCAAAACTAACTTCATTCATGTTTTGATCTGTCATAAACTTCTTCGTGTTTTTTAAAAATTTGTTAATATAAGGGTAACTAATTTGTGCGGTAGTGATGCTTGAGGTAATGCATAAATCCGAAGATTTTTGTTTCTAACAAGAGCAAACCAGTATTAAATAGCTGCCAATTTTGCTTTATGAAAACTAAGCTTTTTATTACCAGGTTGAAACCTAAATTGGGTTGCTCAATTTGATTGCAAAAGTAGATAAAATTAATGGCTTTATCAATAGGTCTATTTAATTTATTTTTCTAGTAAATTTAGTATTTAGGATCTGTTCTAAATTTTTAATTTGTAGCGGTTTAGCACGTTCATTTTTAGGTAAAATGGGCGCGGAAGTTATTTGCTGAAATCGTTTTATCTCAATTAATTTTCTGCAGTTGTACCATCATCATTTTGAAAGAAAAACAGTAAAGAAATAGGCAACCATTCAGCAGTTGCATTAGGAGTACAATTTTTTCGGTTTTTCAAGACCAGTTCTCCCGCCATGCGCTATATCTTTTGCGCCGAAAAGTCGGCACAAAAGGATGCCGCTACTGTCGGGTCTAAATAACATTTCTTGCTTGTCAGCAGATTCCTGGCCTAAAAATTTAATAGGCCAAAATGTGTTTTAAAAACAAATTTAAAGGGTTGAGAAACTTTAGATCAATTTATTATTTTAAAAAAAATCGGCGGAGTGAAATGTATAACCGGTTTCATAATGGGGAATCAAGATTGCATTATGATGCTAAAAACGTTTTCAAATCCTCATACGCGCTAATTTTTGTACTGACTTTTTCTTTATTCATCACACTTTCAATTTGTGCAGGAATGGGTAGTTTTACATTTAAAATAGGTTCAACCACATCCAAAAATTTAATTGGATGAGCAGTTTCTAAGAAAATTCCAATCGCATTGGGATAGTTTTTCATTTCTTTCTTTAGCCCTAAATAGCCCACGGCTCCGTGCGGTTCAGCTATATAGCCATCGATTTCGAAAATAGTTTTCATGGCTATTTTGGTTTCTTCATCAGTAAACGTATAAGATGAAAAATCTTTTTTAAATAGCTCTAAATCATTTTGATACATTTCTTGAATGCGAATAAAGTTACTTGGATTTCCTACGTCCATCGCATTAGAAATCGTAGCTATAGAAGGGTTCGGATCGAAAACACCGTTTTCTAAAAACCTTGGAACTGTATCATTTATATTAGTCGAGGCCACAAAATGTTGAATAGGTAAGCCCAATTTTTTAGCAATAATCCCAGCGCAAATATTCCCGAAATTCCCACTTGGACAAGAAAAAACCAATTCCTTGTTTTGTTTTTTTAAAGCTTTGTAAGCAAAGAAAAAATAAAACATTTGTGGCAACCAACGCGCGATATTAATCGAATTTGCCGAAGTTAGGTTTTTGTGTTTCAGACTTTCGTCCAAGAACGCTTTTTTGACCATATCCTGACAATCATCAAAAACGCCATCGACTTCTAGCGCTTTTATATTTTGACCTAAAGTTGTTAATTGTTTTTCCTGAATGTCGCTTACTTTTCCAGAAGGATACAAAATTACCACCTCGACGCCTGCAACGCCTAAAAAACCACTGGCAACAGCTCCTCCTGTATCTCCGGAAGTTGCCACGAGAACGGTATTTTTACTGTCTTTTTTGTCTTTGTTAAAGTAGGCCAAACAACGAGACATGAATCTCGCACCTACGTCTTTGAAAGCCATTGTTGGTCCATGAAATAGTTCAAGAGAATAGATTCCTTTTTCAACTGCTACTAAAGGGAAATCAAAACACAAGGTTTCGTCAATAATTTCTTTGAGAATGGCTGTAGGGATTTCATCGCCCACAAATTGTTGAATCGCATGAAAAGCAATTTCTTCGTTGCTTAAATTCTCGATGTTATCAAAAAAATCTTGTGGTATAGGAGTAATTGTTTCAGGAAAATACAACCCTTTATCAGTTGCTAATCCTTGTATTACTGCTTCTTTGAAAGAAACTTTGGGTGCGTTATGGTTTAAACTGTAATATTTCATTTGTTTAGTAATTGTGGAATCCCTACCATAACCCTCACCAAAGGAAAGGGAGACAAAACTGGATTCAGAATGTGTTGTTGTAATTTTTAAATCAATAATTTTATTCCTTTTATTTCCCTTTCGGAGTTTAGGTGGCTATTATTTTCATCCCTTCGTCATTCACTTTTGAAACGTGAATTTCATACGGTAAATTCATTTCGTCATAAACAGCGCTCATGGCTTTTGCAATTTTGTCTGCGGTTCCTTTTCCTTTGCTTAAAGCAAAAATAGACGGACCTGAACCCGAAATTCCAGAACCTAAAGCTCCGTTTTCTAAAGCAGTTTGCTTGATTAAATCAAATCCGGGAATCAAAACACTTCGCAACGGTTCTACTATTTCATCATGCAACGAACGCCCGATTAAGTCATAATCTTTAGTGTACAATCCAGCAATTAGTCCACCTACATTTCCCCATTGCGTGATGGCACTTTTCAAGGAAACGGTTTGCTTTAACACCGAACGTGCATCAGATGTTTTTAACTCAATTTGAGGATGAACCACCGTAGCATACAATTCAGATGGGCTTTTTATTTTGATAATATCCAATGGATTTGAACTTCTCACTAAGGTAAAACCACCTAAAAGGGCAGGAGCAACGTTATCGGCATGGGCATTTCCACTGGCTAATTTTTCGCCTTGCATCGCAAATAAAACCAATTCTTTTCGTGTGAATGGTCGTCCCAGTAATTCGTTGATTCCAAAAACAGCTCCCGCTGAACTTGCAGCACTGCTTCCAATTCCGCTACCAGCTTTGATGTTTTTATAGATTTCTATTTCGAATCCAAATTCGGTTTCAATAGTTTCTAGCATTGCCAAAGCAGATACTCCAGCCACATTTTTTTCGGTTTCCAAAGGTAAATCGGCACCCACAATTTTAGTAATGCGAATCCCTTTCACATCTGATTTCCGAATAATCATTTCATCGCCAGCAGTTTCTAAACACAGTCCAAGTACATCAAATCCACAGGAAAGATTAGCGATTGTAGCAGGGCAAAATATTTTTATTTCATTCATGATTTTTTGTTTCAGGTTTAAAGTTTAAAGTTGTAGCCAGTTCTTGAACTTGAAACTTTAAACAAAGAAAACTATAAACTATTTTTATACGTTTCCAATTCTAATCACATCAGCAAATATTCCAGAGGCGGTTACTGCCGCTCCGGCACCGGCACCTTTTATCAATAAAGGCTGGTCTACATAACGGTCTGTAAAAAATAATACGATATTGTCTTTTCCTTCCAAATTGTAAAAAGGATGATCTTTTGGAATAAAACGCAACCCAACATTTGCTTTTCCATTTTCAAATTGTGCCACGTATTTCAAGCGAGATTCCTTGCTTAATGCTTCTTTGTAAATAGCTTCAAAATGAGAAGCGTGTGCTTCTAAAGATTCGAAAAACGCTTCATTTGAAGTGGTATCCAAACATTCTGCAGGCATAAACGATTCGTTTGTAATTTCCTCAATTTCCATTTTATATCCACTTTCCCGAATCAAGATTAATATCTTTCTGGCTACATCAATTCCACTCAAATCTATTTTAGGATCTGGCTCTGTAAATCCTTGTACGCCAGCTTCTTTAACGACATTATGAAAAGTGTTGTTTTCGTCAAAATTATTAAAGATAAAGTTTAGACTTCCTGATAAAACGGCTTGAATTTTATTGACTTCATCGCCCGAAGCAACTAGATTTTTTACGGTATCAATAATTGGCAATCCTGCTCCCACATTCGTTTCAAAAAGAAAAGGAGCATTGAATTGTTGCGATAATTTCTTTAGTTTTTTGTAATTATCGTACTCGGAGGCACAAGCAATTTTGTTGCAGGTTACTACTGCAATATTTCTTTTTAAGAACTGTTCGTAGGTTTTAGATACGCTTTCATTTGCTGTTATATCCACAAAAATACTATTGCGTAAATTGAGTTGTTTTACATTAGAAATAAACTGTTCTTTATCCGCAGGTTCTCCGGTTTCTAATAAAAATTGCCATTCCTTTAGAGAAATTCCATCTTCATCAAAATACATTTTTCGGGAATTGGACAATGCAATAACGCGCATATTTATTTTCAGACTTTCTTTTAAGAATTTCTTTTGTTGGTGAATTTGCTCGATGAATTTCTCTCCCACATTTCCAACGCCCATTACAAATAGGTTTAACTGTTTGGTGTTTTCTTCGAAAAAGTTTTCGTGCAGCGTATTTAGCGCTTTTTTTACATCTCTTTCATTGATTACAGCCGAAATATTTCTTTCGGAAGCTCCTTGTGCAATCGCTCGAATATTGACATTATTTTTACCTAAAGTGCTAAACATTCTTCCGCTTAACCCTTGATGATTTTTCATATTTTCGCCTACCAAAGCAATAATGCAAAGGTTTTTCTCAACAATACAAGGTTCTATTTTATTTTGTGAAATTTCCACCTCAAACGCTTTGTTGATAACCTCTTCCGCCACATCAGCATCCGAATTTAGAATTCCGATACAAATAGAATGTTCCGAAGAGGCTTGAGTGATGAAAATTACATTGATATTTTTATTAGACAATACTTCAAAAAGCCTTTTGGAAGAGCCGGAAACACCAATCATTCCGGAGCCTTCAAGCGTAATCAATGTGATTGCATCAATATGTGTAATTCCTTTTACGGGATTGGATTGCGCAAAAACCTGATTGGAAATATAAGTTCCTTCAGCTGCTGGTTCAAAGGTATTTTTGATCAGAATAGGAATATTCTTTGTCAAAACGGGTTGAATTGTTGGCGGATATAAAACTTTGGCACCAAAATGAGACAATTCCATCGCTTCCTGATAGGAGATGAAGGCAATAGGTTGTGCTTGTTTTACAATTTTTGGATTGGCAGTAAACATACCGTTTACATCAGTCCAGATTTCTAAATCAGTGGCATGCAATGCACCGGCTACTATTGCCGCTGTGTAATCCGATCCACCGCGACCTAATGTAGTATTGATTCCGTCTAATGAAGCTGCAATAAATCCCGGCATCACCACTACCTGATTTTCATTGGAAGTAAAAAAATCAGCAATCAATTGATTTGATACTTCAAAATTTACGGCTGCTTTCCCAAAATGATTGTTGGTTTTGATTAGTTCTCGGCTGTCCTTATAACTGCTATTTTTTAGGTTTTGTTTTAATGCTTCAGCTATAATATAGGAAGAAAGTAATTCTCCAAAACTCAAAATCGTATCTGAAGTTCGTGGTGATAATTCACCTAAAAGAAAGCAACCATCCAGTAAGGTTTCAAGATGATTAACAATCCTTTTGATGTGACTCAAAAGACTGCTTTGTTCGGATACTGGAATAAGTTCTTTTAAAGCATCTAAATGTTTTTTCTCAATATCGGCAAGAATCTCTTTAAAACTTTCGTCACCAGCAGCAGCTTTTTTAGAAGCCAGTTGCAATAAATCAGTCACTTTGCTAAAGGCAGAAACGACCACGATTAATTTTTCGTCTTTTGCTTTGTTGCTAATAATATCTAAAACTAGTTTTATGTTTTGTGCATTGGCAACCGAAGTTCCGCCAAATTTTAATACTTTCATACGAAGTTTATATTTGTTTTTTAATGTAAAAAGGTACCGTCATTTGTAAAATTAACTGACTATTGAGTTACCACGATACGAATGTGTGTGTTGTGTTGTGTCTTGAAAAATCCAACTGTTTAGTATACGCCCAATAACTTTCTATCTTCCGAAAAAAAAGATATAACAATAGGATTATATGTAGTTTGTTTACCCCAATGGGGTAGTTGTTGTAGTAAACGTAACAGCAGTTGCAACCCGAATTTGAGTTGTTATCGAAGCGCGATATGTAGGTCTGTTATTTGTCATTTTTATATTCCAAAAGTACAATTTTTTATAAAAATGGATGTCTTTTAGTGTGTTTTTACGAATAATTGAAAATTCCAAGTCCTATTTGGCGATACTATATTTTTGTTTGTGTAATATCGTTCCTAGCAGAGCTATTCGTATAAATTTCCTGATTTTCTAACTCCTATACTTTGTTTGAATAAATTATATGATGCCGATAAAGTATTCAATTCCGCCTTATTGCGATTGTAAATGCTTAAAATTCGGTTAGATTTAGTACGAGCCGGAGTATAGTATTAAGGATACAATAAAATAGGAATAGTAATTAACGAACTATTTGTAATTATAGGAATGAAATTTAGTATTTGGATTTGTTTACCGATACTTTTTAAATTATCATCAATATATGTTGTGTATTTATAAAGATTTAGTCAATTTTACCATTTAAACAGGATCAAAATGGACAATACACATTACATTAGTACTGAATTACTTAGCCTCGAAATATTAAACGAAATTGTTTCGCATTATAAAGCTTTGGCTTTGTCTGATGAAGCAAAAATTAATATTCAAAAATGTAGGGACTATTTAGACAAAAAAATGGCTTCCCATTCGGAACCTATTTATGGAATAAATACAGGTTTTGGATCACTCTGTAATGTCAAAATATCTAATGAAAATCTATCAAAACTACAGGAAAACTTGGTAAAATCGCATGCTTGCGGTACGGGTGAGGAAGTGCCATCCCAGATTGTAAAGCTGATGCTATTGCTTAAAATCCAATCGTTGAGTTATGGTCACTCTGGAATACAATTGCAAACCGTCGAGCGGTTAATTGAATTTTATAATAATGATATTCTGCCTGTAATATACACACAAGGTTCGCTTGGTGCCTCCGGAGATCTAGCTCCTTTAGCGCATTTATCACTGCCTTTATTGGGCGAAGGGGATGTGTATTATGAAGGTAAAAGGGTGCATTCCAGTGTCGTTATGAAACATTTTAATTGGGAGCCAATTGTGCTACAATCCAAAGAAGGGTTGGCTTTGCTAAACGGAACTCAATTTATGAGTGCTTATGGAGCGCATATTTTGATGAAAGTAAGTAAATTTTCATATTTGGCCGATTTGATAGGAACCATTTCTCTGGAAGCTTTTGATGGAAGAATTGAACCTTTTCATGAGTTGATCCACTTTATCAGACCGCATAAAGGACAAATCGTAACTGCAAACCGCATAAAAGGTTTTCTAGATGGAAGTGAAATTATTGAACAGGCAAAAATGCACGTTCAAGATCCGTATTCTTTTAGATGTATGCCACAAGTTCACGGTGCCTCAAAAGATGCTTTTGAATATGTAAAAAAAGTTTTCAAAACTGAAATCAATTCGGTGACGGATAATCCTAATATCTTTATTGAAAGTGATCAAATCATATCTGGCGGCAATTTTCATGGACAACCTTTGGCTTTAGCCTTAGATTTTATGGCAATCGCTTTGGCAGAATTGGGTAGTATATCGGAACGTAGAACGTATCAATTGATATCAGGGTCTAGAAATCTTCCCGCATTTTTGGTCGACAACCCGGGATTAAATTCGGGTTTAATGATTCCTCAATACACAGCAGCCAGTATTGCAAGTCAAAACAAGCAATTGGCGACTCCAGCGAGTATCGATAGTATTGTTTCTAGTAACGGACAAGAGGATCATGTAAGCATGGGTGCCAATGCAGCAACAAAAGCTTTGCGAGTTTTGGATAATGTGGAGCGGATTTTAGCAATTGAATTAATGAATGCTTCTCAAGCTATTGGATATAGGAGGCCATTAAAATCTAGTGATTTTATTGAGATGTTTTTAAATGCCTATCGCGAAGAAGTTCCATTAATAAAAGAAGACCGAATTTTGCACTATGATATCGAAAAGACGGTTTCATTTTTAAATACTTTTCAAATGGAAAATGATTTGTTAATGTTAGCTTAACATTAGCCGTTAATAATGAAGTAATTTTGCCGAACTAAATTTTAACGTAATGAACATAAATAATTTTTTCCAATTTTTGGTTCCTAAGGACAAAAAGTTTTTTCCACTTTTTGAAGAAGCATCTAGTAATCTAATAGAAATTGCTACAAATTTACACGAAGCTGTTAATCTTCCTTTAAAAGAGCGTGAAGTTCTTTTTCAAAAAATTGATGCTTTAGAACAAAAAGGAGAAGATATAACGCGTCAAACCAGTTTAGAATTAAGTAGAAATTTTATTACTCCTTTTGACAGAGAAGATATCCATTCGTTGATTACATCAATTGACAATGTAGCGGATAACCTTCATGGTGCCGCAAGTAGAATGAGGTTGTATCAAGTAGATAAAATTACAAAATCAATTAGAAAACTAACAGAAATCAATCTTGAGGCATGTCAAAATATTGATGTTGCGGTTAGAGAATTAAGAGATCTGAAAAAAATTAAAAATATCACGGACGCCTGCGTTAGAATCAACAAGTTAGAAAATAAATCAGATAATGTTTATGATAAAGCAGTGCTTGATTTGTTCGAAAATGAAACGGATGCCAAAAACATTATCAAGTATAAAGAAGTACTGTCAGTTTTAGAAACTGCTGCTGATAAATGCAAAAGTGTAGCGAGTGTTTTAGAATCAATTTCTGTAAAACATTCTTAATTCAATCCGTTTTATTCTGAAATTATAATTATGGAATTTACTCTACTGATAGTTATTATTGTGTTGGCTTTAATCTTTGATTACATCAATGGTTTTCATGATGCAGCCAATGCGATAGCAACGGTTGTTGCCACAAAAGTATTAACCCCTTTTCAAGCGGTAGTTTGGGCAGCTTTTTTTAACTTTTTAGCCTATTGGGTATTTGGCTTTGGTGTAGCTGATACCGTTGCGAAAACAGCCAATACCATGGATATCAACTTGGTGGTTATTCTAGCTGGTGTTATTGCGGCAATTATTTGGAATTTATTTACGTGGTGGCAAGGAATTCCATCGAGTTCTTCTCATACTTTAATTGGGGGTTTTGCAGGAGCTGCAATTGCTCATGCAGGATTTGGAGTTGTTTCTTGGTATAAAGTAGGGAAGGATGGAGGAATGCCTTCAGGAGTTTTAATCATCGTTGCTTTTATCATATTGGCACCATTATTAGGGGCTTTAATATCTTATCTAATATCAATCTGGTTGTTAAATGCTTCTAAGAAAAGTATTTATCCTAAAATTTTCACCGCTTCTTTAATGATTTTGACGATTTGGTTTGTAGAAAGTCAAATGATTTACTTTGACGAAATTACAAAACCTCGATTTGATTCCCATTTTTGGAGTGTCGCTTTTGAAGCACACAATATCAAATGGTTTTTAGTGGCATTTATTGTACTTGCAATAAGCTCTTTTTGTTTGATATTTAGTAGTTTAAATTTAAATCAAGCTACGTCTTGGTTGAAAAAAATGCAATTGCTATCCTCTGCAGCGTTTAGTTTAGGTCATGGTGGAAATGATTCACAAAAGGTGATGGGTATTATTGCGGCAGCGGTTGCTGTTTACATCAACACTAGTGGCGTTGCGCAAGCATCTTTACCTGCTTGGTTAGATGTAGTTTTGCCCAATGATGAAGGTACATTTAGAATGCCCGCTTGGATTCCATTAGCTTGTTATTCTGCAATTGCAGCAGGAACTTTAAGCGGTGGTTGGAAAATTGTAAAAACGATGGGGTCTAAAATAACTAAAGTCACTTCTTTTGAAGGTGTTGCAGCAGAAACTGCTGGAGCATTGACATTGTATTTTACAGAGCATTTTAAAGTTCCTGTAAGTACAACACATACAATCACAGGATCAATCATTGGAGTGGGACTTACTAAAAGAGTCTCTGCGGTGCGTTGGGGTATGACGGTAAGTTTGCTGTGGGCTTGGGTTTTAACGATTCCTATATCAGCTATTTTAGCAGCTATCATCTATTATATTTTCAGTATTTTTATCTAATATAGAGTCAAATCAATATAAAAAAAACCATTCGGAGATCCCGAATGGTTTTTTTTTGCTAAAATTGTTTTTTTAATTTTGTTCAAAGATTTAATTTATGTCCTTTCTATTTTAAGATGGTGCTTATTTCTATGGTATTACTCAAAATTTTATGCATCGGACATTTATTAGCAATGTTTAATAATCGTGCAATTTGGTCATTATCTAAATCGCCAAACAGTTGAATATCCCGTATTATTTTTGTTTTGTTTTCTATTGGGTCAGTATCAAGAGTAACTTCAACTTTGACATCAGTTAATTTCCATCCTTTTCGATTGGCATACATGCGTAAAGTGATGCATGTGCAGGCTGCTAAAGAGGAAGCGAGCAATTCATTTGGCGCAAAGCCTAAACCCATTCCACCAGCACTTTCAGGTTCATCGGAGATCATTGTATGCGTAGCCGAATTTATTTCTGTTTTGTAGAGCTCTGCACCAATGTGTGCCGTTACTTTATCCATGATTTTTATTGTTTATTAAATTGATTAGATTAACGATGGAAACTTTGACTGTATTAAAAATAGTATTCTTTTATTTTTATCAGGAGATTGCTTAAATACACGAATAAAATAATTTTGGAACAACTTAAATCTTAGGTGGGTTGTTTTCTAATATCAAGAATAGTTTTTAATAATTTTTTTTATAAAATTACCTTCGCTTTGTCATGGACCTAATTTACAACTTTAACAGTGCAGAATTAAATTCAATAGGAAGGTTTTTACAGTATTGGTTTGTTTCATATTCAGCTTAAGCTTTTGTGAATGTGTTTCCGCTTATGATACGTTTGTTTCAGATTTTGATTTCCAGAAATGATACTTATATTACCATCAATTTCTAGCATAGCCAGCTTGACATCTTTAAAATATTCGATTCCATGTTCGCGCATTGCTTCTTTTAATTCATCAGAAGTAATGTTTAATTTGCTTAAAGATTTAAAATCCAAATGGCCATCATGTATTAGAATTTCTGGCTTTTCTTGCATGAAATCGCTGAATTTTGGGAATTTATACATCAATTTTTTTAAAGTAAAATTAATGCTAAATAGAACGGAAGCTGCGGCTAAACCTCCTAATAAACTAGTATCGTTTCCAACCATCGCATTTTGGACGGAGTTGCTGATTAGCAAGATTAATATAACGTCGGCAGTATTGAGCTGTGATAATTCTTTCTTGCCAAAAAGTCGCAATGCAATAACCATAAAAAAATAAACGGCACTACTTCTAAGAATTATAGCAAGATACTCGTTCATTTTTTTTAGGTTTTGTGCATTTGTTCCAGTTACTTTTGTATGCTTAAATAGTTCTTAAGCAGTACCATGCGAAAAATTCTGTTATTTAAGATCTACTTTTTGTTTGAAATTTTTTTCAATGGCCTTGATCATTTCCCCAGCAATATCTTTGTTTGTAGCTCCTTCGATTCCTTCTAATCCAGGTGATGAATTTACTTCTAGTAATAATGGTCCTTTTGCGGAACGAATAATATCTACGCCTGCTACTTTTAAGTCCATTGCTTTTGTTGCTTTGATGGCAATCCGTTTTTCCTCTGCGGTTACTTTTATTACCGATGCAGTTCCTCCTAAATGAATGTTCGCTCTGAATTCACCCGGCATCGCTTCCCGTTGAATGGCGGCAACCACTTTCCCATCTATTACAAAACAACGAATGTCTTTTCCGTTTGCTTCTTTGATGAATTCCTGAACTAATATGTTAGCATTTAGGCTTTTGAAGGCGTTAATAACACTTTCTGCAGCTTTTTTTGTTTCGGCGAGAACTACTCCTTTACCTTGTGTTCCCTCTAGTAATTTTACAATTAAAGGAGAACCTCCTACCATTTTTATCAAATCATCGGTATCCAAAGGGGAATTAGCAAAACCAGTCGTTGGGATTTCTACTCCATGATTTAGCAATAATTGTAACGAATACAATTTATCGCGCGACTGTGTAATAGCGTTCGACGAATTCAAGCAATAAACTTTTAATGCCTCAAATTGTCGGGTTAGTGCGCAACCATAAAAGGTTATACTGGGTCTGATTCTTGGAATAATGGCGTCAAATTGATTTAATATTTTTCCGCCACGGTAATGAATTTCTGGTGTTTTTGCATCCAGTTTCATATAGCATTCTTTAATATTCAGAAAGTGCATTTCGTGTCCACGCATTTCACCAGCTTCCATAATACGCTTGTTGCTGTACAATTCAGGATTACTCGCTAAAAGTCCGATGCGCAAACCAGAGCTTGCTTTTTCAGAGTTTTTATAAAGTTCTTTAAGGCTGTCTGATGTAGGTTGACCCAAAAGATATTTTTGTTCCGGATCAACTAAAACTCTTCCGCTCATGGCTTCCCGCCCTAGAAGCATTCTGAATCCCATGGAATCTCGATTGGTCAGCGTCATTTCGATAGGCCATTGTGAGGAGCCAATCTGTAAATTAGTCTGTATTACATAACGTTGCTCCCGAAAACCACTAGAACTTTTTACAATTCGTTTGTCAATTAATGGTGCTTCACAATGAATGACCGTTTTTAGATTATTTTGTATGGGATTGATGTCAAATTTTACCCAATTACTTTCATTTTTAATAAACGGAGCGATGTTTATAGCATGTAATGCTGATGTTTTTGCACCTGAATCCACCCGAGCTTTTATAGTGGGAATTCCTAATTCTGGAAAAGAGCACCACTCTTCACTCCCTAGAATAACTTTATTATCTGCCATAAATTAATTTTATTTGACCTATTTTATATAATCCAAATGTAAATATTTGTTTTCAAAAAACGGGTATTTACCATAAATAATAAACCCGTTAGGTTATATAAACGTAACGGGTTTAAAGGATTTTTTTTTAACTAAAGTTATAAATTAGTTGGTTCGCCAGCTTTGTGAACTTGTACTGTTAGTTCTTGAGCTCCTTCTTCAATATCCATAAAAATTTCATCTCCGGAACCAATTTTAGAAGTGATAATCTCTTCAGCAAGGGCGTCTTCAACATATTTTTGAATCGCTCTTTTTAATGGTCTGGCGCCAAATTGTCTATCGAAACCTTTATCCGCGATGAACGCTTTGGCTTTATCAGATAGATTTAATTGATATCCTAGTTCGGCTACGCGAGCATATAATTTTTTCAATTCAATTTCGATAATCAAATCAATATCATGTTTTTCCAAAGCATTAAATACGATTACATCATCAATTCTATTTAGGAATTCCGGCGCAAAAGTTTTTTTCAATGCGTTCTCAATGATACTTTTTGAATTGTCGTCAGCCTGAGCTACTTTTGCAGCAGTTCCAAAACCAACACCTTGACCAAAATCTTTCAATTGTCTGGCTCCAACATTCGAAGTCATAATAATTATAGTGTTTTTGAAATCAATTTTTCGGCCTAAACTATCTGTTAAATAACCATCATCCAGTACTTGTAGTAACATGTTAAATACATCAGGATGCGCTTTTTCTATCTCATCTAATAATACTACACAATAAGGTTTTCTGCGAACTTTCTCTGTTAATTGTCCACCTTCCTCATATCCTACGTATCCCGGAGGTGCTCCAACTAAACGAGAGATTGCAAATTTTTCCATGTATTCACTCATGTCAATACGAATCAACGCATCTTCAGAATCGAATAACTCTTTGGCGAGTACTTTGGCTAATTGCGTTTTACCAACACCGGTCTGTCCCAAGAAAATAAAGGAACCAATTGGTCGATTCGGATCTTTTAATCCCGCACGATTTCTTTGGATGGAGCGAGCAATTTTCATTACAGCTTCTCTTTGTCCAATTACTTTTCCTTCAATAAGTTCTGGTAATTTGGCAAGTTTGTTGCTTTCTGTTTGAGCGATACGGTTAACAGGAATACCACTCATCATTGAAACTACATCGGCAACATTGTCTTCGGTAACTTCAATTCGGTTGTTTTTGGCATCTTCTTCCCATTGTTCTTGAGCAATTGCTAAGTCTTTTTCAATGCGTTTTTCATCATCTCGAAGTTTGGCAGCCTCTTCGTATTTTTGTTTTTTGACTACAACATTTTTCAATTCGCGTACCTCTTCTAATTGACGTTCCAGATCTAAAATTTGTTTAGGAACTTCAATATTGGTAATGTGTACTCTTGAACCCGCTTCATCTAAGGCATCAATAGCTTTGTCTGGTAAAAAACGATCTGACATGTATCTGTCCGTTAATTTTACGCACGCTTCTATTGCTTCTTCGGAATAAGTAACATTGTGGTGATCTTCGTATTTATTTTTAATATTATGCAAAATAGTAATCGTTTCGGTAACAGATGTTGGTTCTACAATTATCTTTTGAAAACGTCGTTCTAAGGCGCCGTCTTTTTCGATATATTGACGGTACTCATCTAATGTTGTTGCACCAATACATTGAATCTCTCCACGAGCTAATGCAGGTTTAAACATATTGGATGCGTCTAAAGATCCTGTTGCACCACCAGCGCCAACAATAGTGTGAATTTCATCTATAAAAAGAATGATGTCGTCATTTTTCTCTAGCTCATTCATTACTGCTTTCATTCGTTCTTCAAATTGTCCACGGTATTTAGTTCCAGCTACAAGACTAGCGAGATCTAACGTAACGACCCGTTTATTGAACAAGGTGCGTGAAACTTTTTTCTGAATAATTCGCAGGGCTAAACCTTCGGCAATGGCAGATTTTCCCACTCCAGGTTCACCTATAAGTAAAGGATTATTTTTTTTGCGACGGCTCAAAATCTGAGAAACGCGCTCAATTTCTTTTTCCCGTCCTACAACAGGATCTAATTTCCCCTCTTCTGCCATTTCTGTTAAATCTCGGCCAAAATTATCCAAAACCGGAGTTTTAGATTTTTTGTTAGATTTGTTGGCTGGGTTGTTAAAAGTTCCTTCTTTTAGACTGTCATCTTGTCCTGAATCGTCATTGTAAGATTCATTTCGTGGTAATTTTTCTATAAATTCTTCTTCGCTTGGAGTCATGTTTAAATATTGTTCTTTAGCTATGTCATAATCAATTTTGAGTTTATTCAATAGCTTGGTTGTTGGATCGTTTTCGTTTCTTAAAATGCACAATAATAAATGCGCGGTGCTGATAGAGGTACTTTGAAATACCTTAGCTTCCAGGAAAGTAGTTTTCAAGGCTCGTTCAGCTTGACGTGTCAAGTGCAGGTTTTTCTTTTCAACGTTTACCTCTACGCCGGGACTTGCTGGGCTTAGAATCTCTACTTTTCTGCGTAAATGATCTAAATCAACGTCCAGATTATTCAATATTTGAATAGCTTTTCCGTTTCCGTCTCTTAGAATCCCAAGCATTAAGTGTTCTGTACCTATAAAATCGTGACCCAGTCGTAAAGCTTCCTCTTTACTGTAGGTTATAACGTCTTTTACTCTTGGTGAAAAATTATCATCCATAATATATATTTGATATCGTAAATTTAGTGAATTAGTGATAGAAAAACAAAAACCATTCCTATAAGTAGTCGTGTCAGCTAAGAGACAAAAATTATACTAATATAAGAGTTAAATTTCCCTTAAATTATTAACTAAAAGGGAAGTTTATTTTGTTGATAAATCATTGAAATAAGTGTTTTAAAATTGGTTTAAAAATTTCAAAAAAGCGTATATTGGCACGTTTTGAAACTAATATAATTATTTAATATAACAACTTATGTCTGAAGGAGAAAAGTTAATTCCCATTAACATTGAAGATGAAATGAAAACAGCCTATATCGATTATTCGATGTCGGTTATTGTGTCAAGAGCTCTTCCAGATGTTAGAGATGGCTTGAAACCAGTACATCGAAGAGTACTATTTGGAATGCATGATTTGGGTGTTAACTCAAGATCAGCTCATAAAAAGTCCGCAAGAATTGTCGGAGAAGTTTTGGGTAAATATCACCCACATGGTGATACTTCTGTTTATGATGCTATGGTTCGTATGGCTCAAGAATGGAGTATGCGTTATTTGTTGATCGATGGTCAAGGTAATTTTGGATCTGTAGATGGAGATAGTCCTGCAGCAATGCGTTATACTGAAGCTAGAATGCGTAAGATTTCTGAGGAGATTTTAGCTGACATTGACAAAGAAACAGTTGATTTTAAATTAAATTTCGATGATACGCTTGAAGAGCCAACAGTGATGCCAACGCGTGTTCCTACCTTATTAATAAATGGGGCCACGGGAATTGCTGTAGGTATGGCCACGAATATGCCTCCTCATAACTTAACTGAAGTTATCAACGGTACATTAGCTTTCATGGATAATAATGATATCGAGATTGACGAGTTGATGACGCATATTAAAGCCCCAGATTTTCCTACTGGTGGAATTATATACGGATATGAAGGTGTGCGTGAGGCTTTCAAAACAGGTAGAGGTAGAATTGTAATGCGTGCCAAAGTTGGTTTTGAAGAAGTGGAAGGTCGGGAATGTATTATCGTTACCGAAATCCCGTATCAAGTCAATAAAGCGGATATGATTAAGCGTACAGCTGATTTGGTCAATGATAAAAAGATCGAAGGAATTGCCAATATACGCGATGAATCGGATAGAAATGGGATGCGTATCGTTTATATTTTAAAACGTGATGCCACACCAAACGTGGTTTTGAACACACTTTATAAGTTTACACAATTACAATCTTCTTTCAGTGTAAATAATATTGCAATTGTTAAAGGGCGTCCACAAATGTTGAATCTGAAAGATTTGATTCACTATTTTATCGAGCATCGTCATGATGTGGTGACTCGCAGAACGCAATTTGAATTGAAAAAGGCGGAAGCAAGAGCGCATATATTAGAAGGTCTTATTATCGCGTCTGATAATATTGACGAAGTAATTGCGTTAATCAAAGCGTCGAAAAGTACGGAGGAGGCAAGAGAGAAATTAATCGAAAGATTCAATTTGTCAGATATTCAATCTCGTGCAATAGTTGAAATGCGTTTGCGTCAATTGACAGGTCTTGAACAAGATAAGTTAAGAACGGAATACGATGAAATTATGAAGTTAATTGAGCATTTGAAAGCTTTATTAGCAGATGTAAACTTGAGAATTGCTTTGATCAAAGAAGAACTTACTGAAATTAGAGATAAATATGGAGACGCTCGTCGCTCTCAAATTGAATATTCTGGCGGAGACGTGAGCATCGAAGATTTAATAGCTGATGAGAATGTAGTCATTACTATATCTCATGCAGGATATATCAAACGTACCAACCTAACCGAATATAAAACTCAGAATAGAGGAGGAGTAGGGCAAAAAAGTGCTGGAACAAGAGATCAAGATTTCTTAGAGCACATGTTTGTTGCTACAAATCACCAATATATGATGTTCTTTACTCAAAAAGGAAAATGTTTCTGGATGCGTGTTTATGAAATACCAGAAGGAAGTAAAACCGCTAAAGGTAGAGCAATTCAAAACTTAGTGAACATTGAAAGTGATGACAAAGTGAAAGCTTTTATTTGCACTCAAGATTTGAAAGATAAAGAATATATCAATAGTCATAATTTGATTATGGTGACCAAAAAAGGTCAGGTTAAGAAAACATCTTTAGAGAAATATTCTAAACCTAGAGTAAACGGTGTCGCTGCAATTACTATTAAAGAGGGTGATGAATTATTGGAAGCTAAATTAACGAATGGTGAAAGCCAAATTATATTGGCTGTAAAATCAGGTAAATTAGTTCGCTTTGAAGAAACTAAAACCCGTCCAATGGGAAGAACAGCTTCAGGAGTTCGTGGAATTACACTTAAGGATGATACGGATGAAGTTATTGGCATGGTTACTGTAAACGATATGAGCAGTGAAATATTAGTTGTAGCTGAAAATGGTTACGGTAAACGTTCTAGCCTTGATGAATATAGAATTACGAATCGTGGTGGTAAAGGAGTTAAAACCTTAAATATTACGGAGAAAACAGGAAAGCTAATTTCTATAAATTCAGTTACAGATGCAGATGATTTAATGATTATCAACAAATCTGGATTGACTATCAGAATGGCTGTTGAAGATTTGAGAGTGATGGGCCGTGCTACGCAAGGAGTGAAGTTGATTAACATTAAAGGAAATGATTCAATTGCAGCAGTTACAAAAGTTATGAAGGACGATGTGGCTGAAGTGGTTGTAGATGAGGAAGGCAATGTTGTTGAAACGGAAGCTATTGAAAGAGTTAAGCCAGTATTAGAAGTTCTTGAAGAGGACGGTTCTGAAGAAGATGAAGACGAAGACGACTCTGAAAATGAAGAAGAACTTGATGACGATAGTGACGAGGACGATTCAGATGATGAAGCATAAAATAAAATAGAAAAGTAAGAATAAGTATTAAATTAACACAGAATATTATGAAAAGTAAATATGTATTACTAGCATCAGCGTTATTGATATCAGTAGCTACTTTTGCTCAAAAAGATCAAATTAAGGCAGCCGAAAAAGCGATGAAAGGCGGTAAATCTCAAGAGGCAGCTACCATTTTAATGGAAGCAGAACCCTTAATAGCTGCAGCAACAGATGCTGAAAAGGCACAGTTTTTCTTTGTAAAAGGAAATGCTTTATTGGATTTAGCCAACAAGAATGTTGATGCGAATACCAATCTTTCACTCGCTGCAAAAGCGTATCAAGATTTAATTGGAGTGGAGAAAGTTTCTGGAAAAGTAAAATACTCAACCCAAGCAGCAGCTTCAATTACGGATATTAAATTCAAATTGATAAATGGTGCAATTGCAGATTCAAAAATTGAGAAGCATTCAGACAGTGCTAAAAAATTATATGACGCTTACCTGTTGGATAAAAAAGACACAATCAATTTATATTATGCGGCTTCAACTTATGTAAATGCAAATGAATATGACAAAGCGCTTGAGTTATACGAGAATTTGAAAAACTTGAACTATTCTGGAGTAGGGACTAGTTACTTTGCAGTGAATAAATTAACCAACCAAGAAGATTTTTTTGCTACTGCTGCAGAAAGAGATAGAATGGTGAAGTTAGGAACACATGAAAAACCAAGAACTGAAGCTATTCCTTCTAAAAGAGGAGAGATTTATAAAAATATGGCTTTGATTTTAGTTGAAAAAGGAAAAACCGACGAGGCTAAAAAAGCAATTTCTGAAGCTAGGAAAGCAAATCCAGAAGATACTTCTTTGATCTTGACAGAGGCTAATCTTTACTTAGAAACTAAAGATTTTGAAATGTACAAAAAGCTTATCGCTGAAGTTTTAGAAAAAAATCCTAATGACGCTGATTTAGTTTTTAACTTAGGAGTGATAAGTGCAAATGCTAAAAATGTTCCTGAGGCGGAGAAATATTACAAAAAAGTTATTGAAATCAATCCACAATACATCAACGCCTATATTAATTTATCTGCTTTGAAATTAGAAAATGAAAAAGTCATTATTGATGAAATGAATAAACTTGGAACTTCTACTAAGGATATGAAGCGCTATGATGATTTGAAAAAGAAGAGAGAAGATTTGTTCAAAAGTGCTATTCCTTATCTTCAAAAAGCAGTAGAATTAGATCCTAAAAACTCAGATGTTTCTAAAACACTTTTAGGCGTTTATAGTGCTCTTGAAATGACAGCAGAATACAAAGCCTTGAAAGCTAAGATTCAGTAAATCATATTATATTATTCATAAAAAAACCTATCTAGAGTATTCCAGATAGGTTTTTTTATATAATCTTTTTAATAACTCGTAATTTATGGGTGTGTTTATTTGTCTCTGCATTAAAAATTCCCAAATGATCCAATCGATCCACTCGAACTTTACCGCTGGCGTGAATGATGTAATTATCGTCCATTATGATTCCTACGTGAATAATTCTGCCTTCCTCGTTATCAAAAAAAGCTAAGTCTCCGGGTTCACTTTCTTCAATAAAACTCAAAGCTTCTCCCTGACTGGATTGTTGGGAAGCATCACGAAGTAATTTGTATCCATTCAATTTATAAACCATTTGAGTAAATCCTGAACAATCAATACCAAAAGGAGTTTTTCCTCCCCAAAGATAAGGAGCATTTAAATACATAAAGGCAGATTTAATAAGGTTCTCTTTGGTTTTTTCTCCACTTGTTTTAGTTCCCTCAAAATCAAAATTAGACGTATTGATTTCATGATTGTTAATAAACGATACGGAAGAACCAAGAGGAATTGGAATCAGTAAATTGGATGGCGCAGTTATGTATTCTATTAAGTCAGCATTGAGAATAATAGCTTCTGTGGATAATTGAGTATAACTTGATTCAGCAATTAATTGATATTGTTTAGAGTCAACCCAACCTTCATAACCATCATATTGCATTTTGATAAAAGACCACTGTTTGAGTTGTTCTAAAATTTCGAAATGTTCTCCAAATAAAACTTGAGAAACAATTTCGCTTTTATCACTTGGTTCAAACCGAAGCGGTATCATCGCTAGATTACAAATTCCAAACATGTATGTTAAGGTATGAGGTAAGAGTTGTGAGTTATACGTATCAAAACGTATAACTCACAACTCATAATTAATTAAATTCTTTCAATAACAACTGCTGATGCACCACCACCACCATTGCAAATTGCAGCAGCACCGATACTTCCATTATTTTGTTCTAAAACGTTAAGCAATGTGACAATGATTCTCACTCCAGAACAACCTAGAGGATGACCTAGGGATACAGCACCTCCATTTACATTTACTTTGCTACTGTCTAATCCTAAAATTTTAGAGTTAGCTAAACCTACTACCGCGAAAGCTTCGTTAAATTCAAAATAATCAACATCGCCAATCGCTATTCCTACTTTTGCTAAAGCTTTTGGAATTGCTTTAGAAGGGCTTGTAGTGAACCACTTCGGTTCTTGAGCCGCGTCTGCATATCCTTTGATGTAAGCCAAAGGCTTCAAACCTAATGCAAGTGCTTTTTCTTCGCTCATCAGTATTACTGCAGCAGCTCCATCGTTAATTGTGGAAGAATTAGCGGCTGTCACTGTTCCTTCTTTTGTAAATGCTGGATTTAAAGAAGGTATTTTATCAATTTTTACGTTTGTAAATTCTTCATCTATAGAAACGATAATCGGATCTCCTTTTCTTTGAGGAACGGAAACGGGAACAACTTCATTATCAAATTTTCCTTCTTTCCATGCTTTAGCGCTACGCTCGTACGATTGAATTGCGGCGTTGTCTTGATCTTCTCGGGTATAATTGTATTCAGATGCACATAAGTCGGCACAAACACCCATAGCATTGTTGTCATAGGCATCAGACAATCCGTCTCTTTGCATTCCGTCAATCATGGTTGCTGGTCCAAACTTTGTTCCATTTCTCAAATGCATGTAATGTGGAATTAAACTCATGTTTTCCATTCCACCTGCTACTACAATTTCGGCATCACCACATTGAATGGCTTGTGCGCCTAACATGACTGCTTTCATTCCAGAAGCACATACTTTGTTTATTGTGGTACAGGCCACGGTATTTGGTAAACCTGCAAATATAGCGGCTTGACGAGCAGGAGCTTGACCTACGCCAGCTTGAACTACGTTGCCCATAAATACTTCATCAACTAAATTAGGATCTAATTTTATTTTGTCCAAAGCGCCTTTAATAGCGATTGCGCCTAATCGAGGAGCAGTGACTGTAGATAATCCCCCCATAAAACTTCCGATAGGTGTTCTAACGGCAGAAACGATAACAACTCTTTTGTTCATGACTTTCATAATGTTGGTTTATGAAGCAAATTTAATCTTTTTTAAACAATTTCATATTTTGACAAGGACATTATCTTTTTTATATTTATTTCTCTTCTATTTGTTTGATTGTGAAGTCTTTTTGAAAAAACGACAAAAAAGATTAAAAAAAAGGCTTGAAATAGTTGTGAGAAGTCTAAAGATGTCTTAAATTTGCAACCGCAAAACAGGACACGTTTCCTTGAGCTTGGAGGGGTGCCAGAGTGGTAATGGAGCAGTTTGCTAAACTGTCACCGAGCAATCGGTGCCAGGGTTCGAGTCCCTGTCCCTCCGCTTTATAATTTTTTTTCGGGGTGTAGCGTAGCTCGGTTATCGCGCCTGCTTTGGGAGCAGGAGGCCGCAGGTTCGAATCCTGCCACCCCGACTAGTTTTTTACAGCAGCAATGGAGGCATAGCTCAGCTGGATAGAGCACCTGCCTTCTAAGCAGGCGGTCGAAGGTTCGAATCCTTCTGCCTTCACATACTGGGACAAATCAGATTTTTGCTGATTTGTCCCTTTTTTTTTACTATCTAAATCCTTGTATAACAACAACATAAGTCTTAGTCCTTCATTGATTCTAGTGGTTCGAACTTGATTATTTTCAAAAGTGAGTTTTTCAGGAAATATCGAACCAATTATCTTTCTTTTACTGGTGGCAGATCCCTCTTCATATAATTTCCCAAGTTGTGAAATTTGGCTTATAGCCTTATTTAAAAGAGGTCCCACATTAGTAACATTACTATTTTTTGTAGTTAGCATCGATTCAAGTCTGTTTATTCTTTCACCTGTCTCAATTTTTATCTTGCGATAATCATCTGCATCTAAATCTCCTGCAATTAATAAATTTCTTGCTTTGGTCAATCTTATATTTGTCTCTTCAAGTTCTTTTGTCAATTGATTACTATCGCTTCGCTGGTATTTAGTTTTATTTTGAAATACAGATGTTATTGCTTGTTTATATAACTCCAGAAAAGGTAGTGGTCTAACATATTTTTGTATTTCTTCTGCAATTCTTTCATTTACTATAGGGGCTTTTTCGCGGAATGTGCACCCTAAAGTACAATGATAATAGTAATAATATTTGTATCGTCCCTTAGAGGCACTTCCAGTTAGTAATCTTCCACATTTCGGACATATTAGATAACCTCTTAACGGAATCTCTGGATCTACTGTAACAGTAGTTCTTTTCTTTTTCTTGCGACCATCAAGTACATCTTGAACTTCATAAAATAAGGATTCTGGTATTAGCGGCTCATGTTGTCCTTGAGCTAAGTAACTTTCTTCATCCTTATATTTAGGAATGAATACCTTTCCATAGTAGATAGGATTTCTTAGCGCAATCCAAAAGCTATTTTTATAAGAATTTAAGCCTTTTGCATTAGCTAATCTCCAAATTTGTTGTGTATTTATTTGGCCCTTTGCTAGTTCTTCAAATACCCATCGCATAATAATCGCTTCATCTTCTTTAATTGCAATACTTTTTTTTCCTTCTTCATTAATTTTATTTTTATATCCTAAAGGGGCTCTTCCCATAACACGTCCTTCTTTTTTAGCCCTACGCATTCCGTTAAATATATTCATAGATCGGCGGTCATTTTCTACTTCTGGAGCTGCAAGGTAAAATGCAAGCATCATTTTATTTTCGGGAATAGATAGATCTAAAGGCTGTTCTACAGCCTGAGGTTCTACACCTAAATTTCTGAGAGTATTTATCATTTGATAAGAATCTCCTGCATTTCGACTAAATCTGTCCCATTTTGTGAAAAGCACTAAATCTGATTGTCCTCTGCGAGTGCGAAGTTCTATCAATAGTTTTTTCCATGATGGACGGTTAAATGTTTTTGCCGAATGATCTTCAGTAATCACATTACGTACCTGAAGCGAATTCGATTCACAATATTTGCGTAAACGTTCTTCTTGATCGCGTTGCGAATATCCTTTCTCTGCCTGTTCATCTGTACTTACCCGGATATATAAATCTGCAATTTTCATGATTTTAAGATTGATTAGTTAAGCTTACTTACTCGTCACTCATGTGTTGGTAAATATACTTTTTTTTGTTGATCTAAATACGTATCAACCACTATTTCAGCCATTTCATATAGAAAATCCAAAACGATTTTTGTTTGTTCTAAATCTAAATCAATACCATCTTTTCTTAATAATACCATCGCCTTTTGTGGTGTTATTCTACCAATCTCCTCTTCTCTCATCATGCACCTCCTTCTTTTGATAGCAAAAGCCCGCGAACGGGCTTTACTGATTTTTACTTTGATTGATTCAATTGCTTATATATAGAAATAAATCGTGCTCCTTTGGTTTCTGTTTCGGGTTGGCACATACTTAATGTAGCCATACTCATTTAGTTCATGCATACATTTATGGTATGTTTTTGGGGAAGAAATCATTGCTATCTCCATAATTTCATAACTGTATACTTGAATTGGATTAATATAGCCTCTATCCGCTCTAAATTGAAGCAATGCAGCATAGATACCAATATGCGTGACGCTAATACGGCAATCTTTCTTTATTGCCTTAAAGAAATCGGATAAAGGTTTTAGTATTTCCATTAAGCGCTAGTTTATTAATTTTAAGCAGACTTTGTTTATCACCCTTTCTGCTACATGGAATTAGACTGGCTTTTCCTTTTTTTCTTAGTATCCTTTGGTACCTCTGGGCCGTCGTCGTCAGCACTCTGGTTTTGCTTTTTACTATCCTGTTTAACCGAAGCTTTTTCGACTTCGGACTGCTTTTCCTCTTTGGAGTGACGGTTGTCAATTCGTTGCATATTACCATCATACATATTGATAGTTTTGAATTGTGGACTAGCCTCAATATATTGTTTCAACTCATTGCCTTCTTTTAAGAAAGTAGCAGATTGCAGGTTTCCTTTTTTCATGGAATCCATCAGATCCTCTTTGTACTTAGGATTTTCTAGTTCCTTGATTGGATGTTTAGCCAATGTTGCCTCAAGATCATAACCATAATTCTGATGGTATTGGTTTAACTTAAAGTTTCCGTTAGTATCGGCTTGTTTAAAATCCATCTGCACCCAAGCGCTGTATATTTCTCCTTCTTTATTGGTAAGGTCTTTGTTTACGGATCTTCCCTCCATAAGATTAAAAGCTTCTTTCATGGTAATGTTACTACCTTTATTGATATAAAAGGTTTGTTCCAGAGCTTCCTTGGAATTCTCCTTTTGCAATTCCACCTTGTAGGAATTAAAAAAATACATATCGCTTTGATCTGATTTTTTAAAATTCAATGTTGCCACAGCGGTATCATTACCGTATTGTGCAATATGGTTCAAAGTGAAATTTGGTTCCTCTTTCTGCATTTTTGCTTTTAATTCACTTTCCAGTCCTTCACCGAAACCGGTGTACTTAACCTGGTCTTTTAAGTATTCAAAATTTTTCTCGTTCATGACTAAATTCTTTAAATGATTAATAATTTATAGTTTGGGCAGTACGGTGACCTTTGCCAGCTTTTTGTTTTTAACATGCAATTCCACATGTCTACCACCATTTTTTTCCATTAGCTGTATTGCTAGGTATTTTTTCTCTGGAATCCTAAATTTTGGAAGAGCAAATACAAATGTGTTTTCCGCTTCCCCGTCAATTTTAACTACATTATTTAGAATGTAGATTGGTGTAATTTCGATTTCCTGTGAAGCAGTTCGTTTCACTTTTTTAGTATCACGAATAAAAAAGCGAAGCTGGTCAACATCATAATTGATTTTAGAATTGTTTGTTACCTTTATTCTATAGTGCATTACATCATCCCGTATGAAAATTCCACTGAGTTGAAAGTCAATATCATAATTGCTTTCCTTTTCACCTCGTATTTTCTTCTTATCGTAAAAAGCCAATTTGGAATATTCCTGGACATCCTCTTCGTTTCCACTTTCAGACGAAAAATAAATTTCCTGACCTTCCGGTTTGATCTTATTCACGGCGAGATTCAATTGTGGCGATTTCTCATCATAGTTTAGGACGAAAGAATATAATTTGCCATCGGCAGTTACCACCGTAAGGTTGGTCTGAAAAAATCCTTTCTGCGCTGCCTTAATCTGAAGTATGTTTTCAAGACCTTTCGCTTTCTGTACCAGTACATCCTGACTTCCTCTGTCAACACTTTTAATAGCAAAAGGAAATACGATATTGGTCGTTTTTGAATAGGCTATTGTTATAGAATCCGGCTCAATTTTAGATAGACGGTTTTTGTCTGTTTGTTGTGCAAATGCACTGATAGTAAGAAGTAATAGATACCCCATCGCCAATAGATTAAAATTTTTCATATTTATAATTTTTAGTTTTTAATTGGAATCTTTTTGTTTTTGATTTTCATCGCGAAGCAGTACCATATAGCCGGCTTTTACAACCACTTTGACTAGTTTTACTTTTTTACTCAGAAGACTTTTAGCGGCCTCAATTCCAGCCCCCGCCGCCTGCGCTCCCCAAGAATCATCAAGGCTTGCAACACCGAGCGTTTGCAAAGAACGGTCAGCAGATGCTTTGGCCACATCACGGTTGATGGCGCCTGGAATATAGATCCCACTGAGTCCATCTATATCATATACGGACAAGTCAACAGGAAATAGGGAGTTGTTGTATCTTAGGCTGTTTATCTTAATTGCCAGTCTTTCTTCTTTTAGAGAAGCTGTGCCAAAAAGAAAATTGTCCTTTGGAATTTTTATTCCATTTATAAAAATATCATTAGAAAGTCGCAACTTAACTGTTGAACCATTTACAATAGTCTGGGTTTCATGGATGACAGCTTCCACGGCATTTTGTGTATAGTCAGGACTTGCCCGCTCATCCAAAGAATAAAATCCATTGTGTCCGGATTGTCCAGCAAAGGCAGTAGTATTTACCGAAGTACTTTGCAATGAAGAAATATTATCTTCCTTGGTTTTAGTAGCGATGGCAAATACCTGTCCTCGTTGTTGTTCCGAGGCTTTTCTTAATTTTTCCTGTATCCTGCCTGGATGTTGAATATCAAGGATGTTTTCGAGCATTCCGCTGAGCTGTTGTAATTCGGGATCCTGATCGCCACTTTGACCGTTCATGGATTGCATCATTTGTTCCAGCCTGTCAACATCATTGGAATGCATCGAGGTCTCATTTGATTTTGTATATTTAGTATAATCCCGATTTTGTACTGGAGATACTACCGGCGTATTTATCACCTTCTGTAATGCTTCCAATTTTTGATACACTTTTTCTTCGTTCGGATCACGATACACCGATGTATTTAAACCAGTACTTCCTTTTCTAAAAGTAACGTCACTACTATCTTCAGTTGAATCTATCTGAAAAGACTGGCTCAAATAGTTTGGGTCTTTTTTGATGAGTTCATCAAGCTTTATAGAGTCAAGGGTTGCCTGATCATAATAATTCATCTTATCCAATGAGAGTCCTTCCTTCAGATTCGCGTCGGGGAGCTTTATATTGAAACCCTTTTTTTCTACTGCTTGTGTATTTGCAGCCTCCACTTTTCCACCACCCAATGCCCAAAACATAACGGTTACAAATGGGAGAACCATTAGCGGTAATACAACTAACAGCTTGCGCTGTCTTAACATTTTTAATGATTTTGTTTTTTGTTCCATGATATTAATTTTTAAATTGTGAGTGATAATACTGTTCTACTATGGTGATACTGTCCAGAATTCCGGGGCGATAGTGCAGAATACTGTCATACAGTTTTTTTCCAGTGGGACTGCGACCGAGGCTATCCATATACCTGCGAAAGCGGACAATTTTTTCAAATTCGGTTTTACTGATGGCCACATTTAGCTGGATGGACTTCTCCTTAAATGGTACCACATTGGTTGGTTTGGTAATCGGAGCTACAGTGATACTTTTAGTTGTATTCCCTGAAAGGCTATTCACAATCAGGTAAATGCTACAACCGCCTGTAAACACTGTAAAATAGAACAGGATAATAATCCAACTTTTACGTGATAAATGTGCTGTCTTACGCTCTAACCAGTTGGCACACTTATATTGTAACCGAAGATTCGCTTCATCAAATCTTTGTAATAAACTACTCCTGAAACTATCAGCCTCAGCAGGACTATTTTTACTGTTTTTTTTAATGGTGAATTTCATAATCAGCAGTTTAATTATTTTCTATTTTCGGTACTTAAATCACGATTCTCGATTGTGTTCCACCGTTCGATCAAAAATCCATGTGGATTGTTATCACTACGCGATACATTGCGAAGATTGCCTTTCGTTATCAAGTTTCGATGTGCAATGCTGGTAGTTCTGGTAATATTTTGGATAGCGTAACACCGGAATTGATAGGGATAGGTATTGATGTCAATTGTTATACTGTCCACCTGTATGGTCTGGCTGATATTCCCTGATATGATACCAGAGTAATACCCATTTTCCTTTAAATCATCGTATATCCGTTTTGCACTGTCATCAGCAAGATAAAGTGCCTTGGTTACGTTACTTTTGATTACTTTATCGTCCGGATCAAGGGTAAAGAATAACTTATGAAAGGTCTTTACATGATCTCGTGCTTCAACGGGTATATTATCTTTCCTGTCCGAAGCATAGGCTTCCAGCGCTTTTCCATTAGCAAGTATATAGACCTTATCCTGCATTTGCGATACTAAACTGAAACTCTTGTAAAGGGCGAAGCAGCAGATTACGATACAACCAGCTATCACTAACATGGTAAAGCCGCGAACATGCCGAAAGGCGGTGTCAATATTTTTCATTTTGCTAAACATGATATTTTCTTTTTAAGGATTATGAATTGCCTTTTAACTTATCGCCCATGTAGCTGTCCTTATCCTTGAAGTAAGGAGCCGAAGCACCTGAACCAGACATACTTTGGGATATGCGTCCAGCGGTATTGCCCATCGCATCCACTACCATCCCTGCACCAGCAGATGCGGTGTTAACCGCTGAATTTGTGGAGTTGCTGAAGATACTGGTCACTTTTTGGCTTAAAGCCCCGCCACCGCCTGCGTGAACAATATAATTAGCAACTGAGGGAACTGTAAAATAGCCCACAATACCGATAATCATAAATACCAGATACGCTATATCCGTCCTGCTAAAGAAGGTATCCCCATAATCATTGGCCTGTGCTATGTCAATCTTTAGCATCTTCTCCTGAATCCTGCCGATGATACTGCCAAAAATATTGGCCACTGGAAGCCATAGGTAAATATTAATATAGCGTGCCAGCCAAACTGTAAGCGTATGTTGGAAACCATCGAAAACCGATATGCCAAAAACGAGTGGACCTAAAATAGATAGCACCACCAATTGAAAAGTTCGGAGCGTATCAATACAAAGCGAGGCGGCTTCAAAAAGCACGCGTAATACTTCACTCATCCATTCCTTCACTGAATTGCGAAAATTATAGGATGCCTTGGACATGGCAAATTTGATATCGTTTCCAATGCTAGCAAATGCTCCTTCAGTACTAGGATTCTTATCATCATGGGCGTATTTGTACCATTTATCACGATCACCGCTTCCATCAGCCCCAACATACATCTGCCAAGGATCGGTACTCTTTAGTGCATCTTCTTTTTGTTGAAGCAGTACTTCAATAGCTTTGTTCGACCCTTCAACCATCGCAGCAGTTGCTGTAACGGTAGGTTTCATAACCCCATTGATAATGTCCAGAACTGAAGGAAAAATCATGATGCAAAACCCAATCACAAATGGACGAAACAGCGGGTAAAAGTCTATCGGTTCTGCACTGGCAATATGCCTCCAAACTCTAGAGGCGATATACCAGATAGCTGCAAAGCCTGCGATTCCCTGTCCAACTCCCAAAAGGTTGCTACATAAAGGCATCATCTCGTCATACAATTGTTCCAATACACCATGCAGACTATTCATGTCGTCTGCCAGCCCTTGTGCTTGGCTCGAAAAAGGCAATGCTATTCCTAGGATAGCAAATAATGCCCCCTTGTTTTTCTTTATCATGTTAGTTAGTTTTTAGTTATTTACCTTGTAGATGCTACGCATTGCATTCACATCATTACGCTCTTTTGCACGTTGTATCGCCAGTACTGAAGTGTTGTTGTTGAAGCTTCGCAGAAACAAAAGCTTATCCTGCATATCAGCATAAATTTTGTCAATAGCTACCAGTCGTTCATCATCGGACATTCGCATTTTGTTAGCAGTAATGACAGTGGTGAGCTCGTCAATATTTCTAAGGCTCTGCTTAAAAAGATTATTGTACACCCTTTCGAGATAGGCAATCTCATCGGGATTGAAATTTCCACTGTTTTTGAAACGGTTAAACGCAGCCTTGTATTCCTTTACCAAAAGCACCTGATAGTTGACGATATCACCAACACGTCTGTAATTTCGAATCGTTGGACTTACCTGCATGAGCGCATCAAGGAATGTTTCATGAAGGTTAAAATTTCCCTGAGATAATTTTTTCACCGTATTATAACCACCATTAAGAATTTCATAGCCCTTTTTCATATCCTTGAGGATCTGCCTGAATTGGGCAAGCTTTTCTATGTTCAAAATCAATTGCTGCATTTCCTGTGCTTGGGCGGTAATCTTGGTCGGCAACAATAAACCGACAAGCAGAATTCCTGTAATTACTATTTTTTTCATGGTAAATCAGTATTAATGCCACGCAAGGCACGGCTAGTTTTTACCTCTCTAGTATCCTTAGCCCTTGACAAGGACTTCAATCTGGTTTGATTGCTGAAACTCTCACAAAAAGTGTAGTTTTCCAGCATATTCTGATACAATACATCAATTCGTTTCATTCGCTCATCATCTTTCATTTCCAGCTGTCCGTCGGTTACAATAGTGATGAGTTCCTCTAAATTGTCGTCACAATTTTCAATTAGGCGATAGAATACCCGTTTGATATAATCCACTTCATCCCCGTGGAATAAATCATCTTGTTGGATTTGTCCGTAAATGGTACCGTAACTTTTTATAATCTTTACCTGAAGGGATATAATTTCAGCAACCCTTGCATACTTTTTTATTTTCGGGTTAACTGTTTTGAGCGAATTGAAATAATCAGTGTGAAGATTAAATTCGCCACGTTTGAAATCTCCTATGGTATTGAGTCCTTTTTTAGTAACGGAATAGCCTTTTTGGGCATAGCCTATATAGATTTGAAGGGCGGCAATTTGTTTCAGGAGTACTTCTCTTTGTTTTGCTTGTGCATAAATGCTTCCATTTAAGAATCCTGAAAAGAGCAGGAATAGAACTATTTTTTTCATAACTTTAGGGTTTTAGTACTGGAATCCCATAAAATTTCTTAACAGCATCCACGTCATTTTTTGTTTTCGCTCTCTGCAAGCTTAAGAGTACATTTTGCCTATTGAACAACATAAGATCATCGTAGTTGGCGTCAATATGATCAGCTGCGATATTAATGATTTCAAGTCTTTTGGCATCGCTCATCTGTGTGGTAAATGAATCAAGGATTAAAAAGATCTGGTCAATATTTTTCATGCTTTCATTCAATATGCCTGAGTATACTTTTTGCATATAGACCAATTCGTCCACATTAAAATGATTGTCTTGCTGAAATAGGCCCCAAGCCCTTTCGTACTCATGTACAAGACGTACCTGTTTTTGGGTGATGTCCCTGATGCGCTGGTAATAGGTAATGATGGATTTGACCTTCATCAGTTCATCATAGTAATTTTTGTATAAGTCTTTTTGCTTCTGGGTCCAATTTGATATCTCATCCAGTTTTAATTTGGAGAGCGTATTTTCTAATTTCTTTTGGGCATTCTGCAACCATATCGTTTTGTTTTGCAGCCTTTGAATCCGCAGATCAATTGCTAATATGACTTTCTTTACTGCCTCTTTAATCAATCCAATTATTGGAAAAGCCGCAACGGTTGCTGCCGGTCTTGCAGGAGTGCTTAGGAGTAACAGGCACAGCAGGCAAACCATCATTTTTTTCTTTGCTTTCATAATTATGTATTTTAGTGTGCGTTTCTTATTTATTCTGCGATGTTATTCAAATTTCATCCTCAAGCCTGCGCCCGCAAATCATTAGCCAGTGCCGCTATTCCTTTTTTGATGTCGCCATCAAATTTTTTAGCGTAAGCTTGCACTTTTACTTTTTCAGTTTCTTCGGTGGTGTAGGTGAGGTATTCTTCAAGGGATACTTCGGTGCGGTATACTTTAGATTGTATTCCACCCAAAGAAATAAATACTTCCTTGTATTTTTTATCAGGATCATTGGCTTTGTTTACCGAAAGCACCAGTGCTTTTTCCTTTTCTGTAAGTCCCAGCAGTTCCTGGATTTGCTCAAATTTATTTTGGTACTTACTCTGATCTAGCAATATTTTGCAATCACTGTTATTGATGATGGCCTGCTTCACTACAGGGGATGAAATGATATCTTCCACTTCTTGAGTTACTACAATAGCCTCTCCAAAAAATTTTCTGACTGTCTTAAATAAATACTTTATATATTCTGCCATACCTTCTTTGGCAATGGCTTTCCAGGCTTCTTCAATAAGAATCATTTTACGGACACCTTTAAGCTTTCGCATCTTACTAATGAAGACTTCCATGATGATAATGGTCACAACCGGAAAGAGAATTGGATGATCCTTGATATTATCCAACTCAAAAACGATAAAGCGTTCTTTTAATAGTTCTAGATTTTCGGTTGCATTCAAGAGGTAATCAAATTCACCTCCCTGATAGTAAGGGCGCAATACGTAAAGAAAATTATTCACATCAAAATCCTTTTCCTTAACCTTGTCTCCTTCCAATATTATCACAAAATCGCCTTTCAGGAAATCGTAAAAAGTATTGAAGCAAGGAAACAAATTGGGATTGGCATCGAGCTTTTCATAGTAGAGTTGCAACGCATTGGATAATGCCACATATTCACTTCTGTTGAATGTTTCATTGTCCTTTTTCCATAAAGCCAAAAGCAATGTTTTGATACTTTCTTTTTTCTCTGTATCCAAATTATCCCCTTCGCTAATGTAGAACGGGTTGAATCGTATTGGATTTTTTTCATCATAAGTAAAATAATAACCACCCACCATATCGCACAATCCTTTATAGCTGTGTCCCACATCTACCAAAACAATATGGGTTCCCTGCTCGTAGTAGCTTCTGACCATATGATTGGTGAAAAAGGATTTTCCGCTCCCTGAAGGACCCAGTATAAATTTGTTTCGATTCGTACAGATTCCGTTTTTCACAGGCTCGTCGCTGATGTCCACATGAACTGGTTTTCCCGTCAAGCGGTCTCCCAGTCGGATTCCAATGGGACTAAGGGAAGAACGATAACCCGTTTCTAAATTCAGAAAGCAGGTGGCTTGTTCTGCGAACGTATCAAAGGTGTCATTCATTGGAAAGTCTGCCGAGTTTCCTGGAATACCCGCCCAGAAAATCTGTGCAGCTCCAATAGTTTCCTGTTTAGCGGCTGCATCCATCTGCGCCAGTGCAGAAGAAACTTTGTTCTTCAGGTCTTTCAGTTCCTCTTTATCGTCAGTCCAGACCAATACATTAAAATGTGCCTTGACAGGTAACCGTTGCTGGCTAATAGCCTCATTAAGAAAATCATTAGTGGCATCACGTGCAATCAGATTTTCTCTGCTATACGCGGATAAGGACTGTAATCGCAATCTTTTGCTTTCCAGTTTCTGCAACGTTTTTTGGAAATCCTCTATAAAAATATACTGGTTGTAAATGTGGTTGCAGGAAAGCAATTGACCCAGCGTTGAAGCAAAACCAATACTGAACTTGGTCTTATCAGTAGAATATCGGTCATAGTTAATTCTAGACCCACATAATGCAGGTAAATCGGCAGCATCACCTAATGTATAAATTTGACAATGCTTGTCGCCAACCTGCAGACCATCATTGAAAGCTATATCTTTAAAAACAAACGAATTTTCCTTTTCAGAAAGAAAGCAGTACCGCTCTATAATTCCAATTTTTCTACTGTGACTGCGGAGTTCATCATTACCAAGACGTGTCAGTTTTACAAAACCACTGTCTTCTAAGATTCGTGCAAATTGTCCAGTACTGTCAATAAATTCCTGGCGCAATTGTGCTTTTAATGTTTCTTCAGGAACTATGGAGGTTCGCAGTAAATTAGAAAACAAAGAACTAGATGTTTTTCTTCCTTGCGGTTTCTTTGTCAGGAAAATGTAACACGAATGATCCAGAAAAGGACGCTCGTTAAAAAAAAGCTCACTGCTGCGGGTAAGGAAACTATTGTCTTCACTTATAAAATCCGCTTGAAACTTGCTGTCAATAAACCAGTCCTGTTTATGGAACACGCTGAACTTTGGCAGTAACTTTATAGCTTTAAGCCATGCCTGATGGAACCCTTCGTATTCCTGATCCGATAAGGTAAATATCTCAGGTAGTTCGGCCTTGAATACTACGGTCACATCTCCTTGTTTGGACAGGATACAGTCGTGCTCCACATCCATAATCGGTAAAATATCTTCTATCATCCTTTCCATCTTCATTTTTATTTGCCTGTCATTAATTTTAACCAAATGCTATTTTTCCATTTTGAAAATTTTCCTGCTTTGAACTCTGATTGCTTTTGGAACCTGTCGTTTAGCCAAAGCTTTCATCATACCATGTTCTCCGTATTTATGACTCATGCGGTATATATACAAAACCAATAGCGCACCTGAAATCCCAATAATTCCTACGCAAACAAATGACGGCAGGCCTACTATGTACATTGCGGCAAACAGAATCATAAGAACTACAAAACCCCCTCCCAAATACCATATGTACTGTGCCTTCAACCCCTTGAATTCTATACTTTGGTTAATTCCTTTGTTGATTTGATATACACTATTTACCATGTTGTTATTTTAAAATTTCATTCTGCTATTTTTTCTCATCCCTGCATAGGATTGTTGTTGCCATTTGTCACTATTACTTTCGGAGGTTGAAAAACGGTTTGATTTTTCTATATGCTCCTCTCCATTCTTAACAGCTAATTGAATTATCGGTACTTCATTAGATTCTACTGTTTCTCCATTCATACTGGTATCTTCTGGATTATCTTGCTTTAATTGATTCTCCTGAATTTTTAAGGCTATTTCCCTTTCGAGGCTGGAGAGTTCATTTTTCATCTGTTGCAACTCATGCTCCTTGCTAAAGGGTTTTGCAGTTAATTGCTGTAATTTTGGCAACTGCTCTTCAATATCATTCAAGGTCTTTTGATACTTTTCCCTGAGATGCTCGACTCTGTCAATGGCACTTAAGAAATGACGAGCCGCCAATTTTGGATTGTCCACATTAGGAGTTCCTCCATTGAGACTATATTTAATGCCTTCCTCCAAACGCTGTGCATAAAAGCTATTAGAGTATCGGTATTGGTACAGCCCATCATTCTGATAGGCCTCGCGTTCCCTTTTTATATACAGTCCAAAATTATAGAGCTTACCAATTTGTTTCGTTTCGCTTTCTCCATCTGGAGGTTTCCAATTTTTATAGAGATCAATAACCTGCTTACCGATACTTTCGGAATCTTGCGCTTTAAAATTATGCAGCTGTATGGGATTTGCCTTTGTGCCATCACTTTCATACTTCAGGCTCTTTTTGTAAAAACCTTCGTCCACAGTGAGCTTATCCAATGTTTTGGCAGTAACCATTTTCTCTTCCAATAGATATTCAACCTGATGCTTCATTCTTGAAATTTCCTTATAATGTGCTTTTTTGAGACTTTCCATCACGGCTACTTTCTTTTCCAATTTTGATTTTTCCAACAAGGAAGTATCTCCCGATAATACTGCTATATATTCCGAAAAATTCATTCCGCTCTTCTCATCCATTGAACCTTCATCAATTGACCTGACATTAAGTTCACAGTTTTTCATCTGACTGATAAAAGTCTGTTTGTTTTTCAAAAGATTGAACTTGTAATTGTCTAGTGATTGTTCTGTGGCATATATAAAATTCTTTACTTTGTTATCGTAATGTTGTTTGGCAACCTCATTGCCTTGTCTGCCACCCCGTCCATTACGTTGCCCTAAATCCGATGGCCTCCACGGAATATCCAAATGATGCATGGCCACAACACGTTTTTGTACATTTAGTCCTGTACCCGCTTTTTCTGTACTCCCCAAAAGAATTCGTATTTCGCCTGTATTCATTTTGGAAAACAGTTGCGCTTTCTTTTTATCCGTCCAGTCGTGGATATAGGTAATTTCATTAGCGGTGATATTAAAGTCCGTCACCAGTTTTTCTTTAAGGGCATCATACATATTGAATGCGTCTGGCTTGGGTGTTCCGATATCCGAAAAGACAATCTGAGTCCCTTTATGTTGGGTTGAAGCATTATAAATTTCAGCCACATTTCGAGCGCAGGTATTGACTTTATTGTCGGGATGATCACTATACCCTTCATCTATCAGGCGCATATCGGCAGCCATCTTTTTAGCATAATTAGTGGCTATTAGCATCCTTCCTCTATCTTCCTCTCTAGTAAGGGGGGCTCTTCCAATAAGTGTCGCGTCTCCCGTCTTTGCAAACTGCATCAACTGTGTAATGAACTCGCTTTGTTCTGGTGTCGGGCTGATATTGACAAGTCGCTCATCTATTTCCGGTTTGTCCAAATCAATATGTCTTGCTGTTTTATAATCAGTAATCTCATTATAGAACAATGCCAGTTCTGGTACTTTAATAAAATGACGGAAACGTTCTTTGGCAATAATTTCATTGGTGACCGAAAATTCAAAATCCGTTGTTTTCCTTGCAAAAACAGATGCCCATCCGTCAAAGTTTTCAATATGTTGGCGTTCCATTTCCTTTGGACGCAGGTATTTAAAAAGTAAATACATCTCCGTTAAGCTGTTTGAAATAGGTGTACCAGAAAGAAAGGTTACACACAAATCCGAATCAAATTTTTCCTGAAGCGAACGGACAGCAAACAGCATATTAAGCGCTTTTTGACTTCCTTGGATATTTCCAATGCCTGCTACACGGTCATGACGGGTCGTAAAGGTCAGATTCTTGAACTTGTGCGATTCATCCACAAACAAATGGTCAATACCCATTTCCCTAAAGTTGATACCGTTGTCTTTCTTTTCCTCAATATCCTTTAATATACCTTTCAGCTTTCCATCCAGATTATTTTTCCGTATCTCAAGCCCCTTTAGTATCTTTTTGGATATATCTCCACCCAAATCTTTTGCAGTATCCAAATCACGTTCCACATTATCCAATTCATTTTGCAATATCTCTTTTTGGATTTCCGGTGATTGCGGTATTTTTCCAAACTGGTCGTGTGTCAAAATGATGCAATCCCAATTGTTGTTTTTTATTTCATGGAATAGCCTTACTCTTTTGGCTGGCGTAAAATCATTTTCACCAAGAGCTAAAATTCGGGCATTAGGATAGGCTTTACGATAGGTTGATGCAATTTGGTCAACGTTTGCATGAAGCGCCAGTATCGCTGGTTTGTGTATAATTCCCAATCGCTTCATTTCATTGGCTGCAACAATCATGGTAAGTGTTTTACCTAGTCCTACCTCATGGTCAATTAATGCACCTCGGTTCTGAATGATACGCCATGTAGCGTTTTTCTGCGAACTATACAAATCCTCAATTTCAAGAGCTTTTTTATCCAGAGCTGGAAAACTTAAATGGCTTCCATCATACTCCCGTAGCACATAACAATTGAACGTTTCGTTATACAGGTTTTCCAATTTTTTCTTATCGCTTTCTAGCAATTCCTGTAGCCATTCTATAAAACCATTACGGATGTTCTCAATTTTTTGATGTGCCAATTGTATGGCTTCATTGTCGGGTAGCCGTATTGGTTTACCTCCAGGTCCGTCTACTTCATAGGTGAAAAATGGAGTGGTGTTTTCCAGCGCATGTTCCAATATCGTATAGCCGTAGGTTGTTCTTCCACTTTTGGGCGTTACTGCAAATTCCCTGTCAATTTTGGTATTATGCCCCGTACTGACTTTAAAGGTATCCAGTGATGGGAAGTAATTAATTTCAGTTGACTGTTCAAACAATTGCCTGGCAAAATTCTCATAGTAATTGATAGGTATCCATCGTTCACCAAGGTTAAAGTCAAGTAATTCAAAAGGTATGCGCTCTGGCTGTACCTTTTCCAGTGCCTGCATTCCTTTATAATATTGAATATTTTCAGGATATTGCTGTACCGCCTGTTTAGCCTGTTGCAACTTTTCCACAACATTACCACTTAGATACAGGTCTGAAGTCTCCCAATCCTGACGGATAGGGTTTAGATAAATATGATGGTTGAGGCTTTCTATGGCCTCGCTTTCTTCAAGTCCAGTTGCAGCGGTTATAAATCCCAGATCTACATTTCCTTTTTCATTCAGGCTTCGGGCAAGTGCTTCGGTTGGATCATCAGTAAAATACCGGTCCTGTTGTTTTACTATGGATTCGCTTAAAATATCCGACTTCACATACCGTTCGCCCTCCTTGCGTTCCAGTGAAGAAAGTATCGTGAAGCCAAAAGCCGAATCCTGCATAATTAATCTGCGATTCTCAGCACTGTTAAGAATGCCATAGTGAGAAACAAATTTTGTGTAATGCACGTCCAGATTTTTTCGCACTTCATCACTGGCGGCTTCATCTGATTGTTCTTTTTCAAACAGTTCCAAGTAATTATCCCTAATAACAATATAGGAATCGTAAAATTTCAGATTCCCTTGCGATAGTAATGGCTGGAAAAAAGCCTGTTTATGTTCGTTATTTATATCATTGATCGTTCCTATTGCTTCTCCGAGCCGAACCAGTGTTCCTTCTTTATAGAAGGATTTGAAGGCGGTAACTTCTTCATAAAGCTGTCTTTCAAGGTTAAAGGCTGACTCAAGAGTTTTATCTCCTTCATAAATATAAGCATGGTCATATTGCTGTAGCGTATTGGATAAAGCCAATAATTCATGAGGTAATAATCCGCCATTCATCCAGTTAGCTGAAAAGCCATCTATCTCTTTTACATTAGAATATAACTTGTACAGGTATCGATTAGTCTTGTTCTGTTTTGCGGTAATAAGCACGACATTTTCATGAGAAGGATTATCTGTTGTGCGTATGGTACTTAACATTCTTGCTGTTTTTTTGTCAACTACCGTTTCATCCAATGGATTAATATAGTCCATCGCACGATTGATATTCTCCGTCGACACCGTGTCAAACAATCCTAGCTGAACAGAGATACCACTTGCTTTGCTTTCAGGCATTGGGATATAAGTGAATTTTTGTCCTAGTACTTCGAGCTGTTTAACAATACTTGTTTGTTGAGACTGTTCAAAGCGATCCTTGTTAAAATTCTCTTTTAATCCATCAGTGATTGTTTGGGCAAGCCTGTCTTCAATTGAATTGATATCGCCACTTTGCCATACCCTTTGATGTGCTTGTCCATATTGGTTTTTACCAGCTTGTACTTCATTACCAATTAGTAGTTCCGGTCGATGGTACAGGTATTTATTAATACTGTATTTTCCAAACTCGTTTTCCATACCAACAGTTTGCAACAGGTCAGTTTCATTATCAGATAACGTTTCCTTGTGCTCGTTTTTTTGCACAATAAGCAAATGATTAGGAGCTTCCGTATTACCTGTTTCCTTCATCAAATTATCAGGCATAACAGCCAGACTCACAAAATCTGCATTTTGAAAAAGGTATTCACGTACACTCTGATTCGAAGAACTATTCAAAAAACCATCCGTAGTGATATACGCCATCAATCCGCCATCGGCTAGTTTCTCCAGTCCTTTTGCAAAAAAATAATTGTGGATTTTCCCTGAAATTGCTTTATCAGGATAAGCCTGGTCATAAACAGAAAAATTGCCAAAAGGAATATTGCTGACCACAAGATCATAGCTGCCATTATCATTTGTTGGGGTTTCCTCCAATCCTGTAATATGCGTGGTAGTGTTTGTTACCAGAGTACTGTTTAATGCCGAAAGCACTAGTCCGCTAAGCTTGTCTTTTTCAACAGCGGTAATTTGTTCCAACTTCGGGAATACTTTTTCTGCTTCTGTGATAAAAATCCCTGAACCCGCCGATGGTTCATATAATCTTTTAGGAGCAATGCCTTGTCCTTTTAAAGTATTGTACAATGTTCTGGGAACAATTTCCGGTGTGTAAAAGGCAGTAAGTACACTATTGCGAAGCGATGAAACAACCGTATTGTATTCCTTTTCAGAGTAGCGTTCCTGCAACAATTCATGTAGGCGCATCATCTCTGGATGCAGCTTCAGGTCTTCTTTAGTTGCTCCGGACTTTAACCAGTCTTCGGTAGTGCCATATGGATATAACACAGCCTTGATACCCCCAAAACCAGTATATGTCTGTAGTGTTGCTATAGCTTCTTCAGCAAGAACGTCACCCTGCTGCCATTGCTTGGCAATAGTAATCGCCTTGATATTAGTACTTAGTTTTTGGGATAGATTGTAAGTCATAATTACTTATTTTCATACTGTGCAATTCCATAAATAGCTCAACTGAGATAGTCAGCAATCTGACCAATAAGGGCATTCCTCAAAGTAGGATCTTCTTCATTTTCATTTGTAAAACCAATAGTTTCAAAAACTTCCTTACAGCTTTCCGTAAGGTTGATTACCTCATAAGTAAGGATGCCTGATTCATGAAAAGTGGTATAGGTTTTCTCAAACTCCTCAGCCAATAGGGAGCGGATATATATAAATCGGGAAGGCTTCAGATCTTCGGTAAGTACATTGAGGCAAATTTCTTCTATGATATATTGGGGCGTACCTTCTGATAACATATCTTCCAATATGGATTTTACACCATTTACTTTTTCATTGAGATAACCCAATACATTGTACTCTTCCTGTAGCGTAAACATCAGATCGGGATTGTTATGAATGATATAGAACCATAGCTTCTCTTTGAGTATATTTTCCATAGCGATTTGTTTTAAATTCCAAAGAAGGATTTAATTACAGTGGCAACTACAACCAGAAAAACACAACTGCCAAACCATGCTGCAGCAACTTTACCGGTATCAGGGTCGCCTGCATTCCATTTTTGATATACCTTGACAGCCCCTATTAAAGCCAATAGCGCGCCAATAGCATACATTAATTCCGTGCCGGCATCGAAATAACTTCGTACCTGTTGGTTGGCCTCATTAATCCCTGCTAGTCCGTCTTGGGCGTAGGTCTGATAATTAAATGCCAGCAATAGAAGGACGATAGTAGTGATAGCAATCATTTGTTGGGTAAATATTTTAAAATTCCAGTTGCACTTTTTCATGACACATTATTTTAAAGTTCAAATATTTAGATAAAAAAACGAAGGGGTTGCCACTGTCGCAATTCCACTTTCCTGTTACATAAGCCATACCGCGTAGGGACGGACAGGGGCATTTCCTTCGCTATCTTGTTTTAGTCTTTTTCATCCCACAATCCTTCCGCCTCTGTCTGAGTTAAAGTGATGGATTCGAGTTTGTCACATTCTGAGACAATCAGCTCGCTTACTGAGGAACGAAATGGAGAATCTTTTACAGATGTATACTCACTAAGAATTGATTTGATGTAGTCCAGAAATTCCTGTTTATGAAATTTTCTTTTGGCAGCATCTGCGACAACGTTTTTCAATCGTTCTACCAGACTATCTACGTCTTGAAAAGTAGTATCAAACTCTCCAAATGAAGATTGGGTTGAAGTCACTTCAGGTGAATTCTGATAGTTTAATTCAGATTGAGGTTCTTGGTAATTTGTTTTTCCTAATCTGTGGAATTGAAGTTTCCGCTTTCCTGTCACGATTTCTTTGATGTCATCAAAATAAAATCGCAATCCAACAAATAAATACCAACTTGCCAATAGCAGAACAACTACAACTATGTAATTGCCCCATGAAATGTTTGTAAACATACTTTCTTCATTTTATCGTTCTACATTAGTTCTTTGCGATCCGTTTAATGGAAAGTTTTCCAAATCCGGACCTTCATCATTACAGGGCAAAGAAACGATAGACAACAAACTGCTACAAGTACAACTTTATGTTGTACCCCAGTTGTACCCAGTTGTACCCTCAGTAAAATCAAGGAAAAAAAATAAAAAAAAATGTAGAAAAAATCAAATAGCCTCCACAATGGAGGCTATTTGATGATGAAATAAATTATTTTAGGATAGTTATTGCTATTCTAAAATGATAAAAATTCAATTTCCGACTTTTTATCCATTAGCCGCCAGCCATCATCGGTTCGTATAAAATACACTTCATAATTCAGTGTGTCTCGCAAACCATTTTTAACAGCAGCAGCAGCAGCAGCAGCAGCAAAAACATTCTTTTTACGAATAGTATTGTAAGCCACAATTGCCTTATTACCGGAACTCATAATCCTGATTTCTTTAATTGCTCCAAACTCTTCATCTGCTACTTTTACACGTTGAATTTTATATATTTTATCAGCTTTAGGTGTAGGCAGTAAGTAAGGTTTTGCTGCAGCGGTAAAACTCACGAAAGAGGTAGTGTCGCCAAGTTTCTTGCTTTGAAGCACTTTTACAAGTCCCTTTTCTATCAATCCGGATTTAAAAATGGTGTAAGCGTGTGCAGGATCATTACAGAAAACATCATGGTCTATAATAGTAGGATAATGGTTTTTTTCTATAATAAGGGCAGTAGCCAATTTCTCATCTAGCGTTTTAGGTTGGCAGCCTGTTATCATCAGAATCACCACTGTCAAAATGTAGGGTAGCTTTTTCATGTTTTTAAATTTTAAATTATTAGTATTTAGTTAATATTCTTTAATCTGTTTAATCATGCGTTCCAATGTTTCAATTGCTATTTCCTTATCCCTTTCTTCAGCAACGTATGCTTTGCTCCGCATAGCATTATAAGAAAGATCTACTTTATTTGGAGTGGATAAAAAAGGAACAATTGTTTTAAATAAATGATTCATTGATTTTGAAATAAGAATTTTTAATTCATCGGAAGCCCTTAGTATTAGGGCTGTTTGATCGGTCGAAAGTTTACATAAAACTTTACCGGAAGGGGAATCTATTGTAGAGAGATTATTGGTCTTGCTTTGAATAATTTGAGAGGGAGCACCTAAATAATTTGCAAATCTTGACTCTACAAAGATTATTAATTCATCCAAACAAGAAATTAAAGTTGTTATAACCTCTTTTAGATTATCTCCATCAAAATCGTTGCGATTATTTATTTCTCTGATTTTATCTAAAAGGAATAGCAATGAAGAGTAATAATTTCCAACTAAAATTTTAATCTGTTTCTCCTTGGTAAGCGAAAAAACCTGAATTGTAATTTGTGACTGGATCAATTGTGTTTCTTGGGTAGCTTTTTCAATAATCATTTTTGACTGAACTGACGTAATTTGAACATCATCATTTTTTCTCGGATTAAGAGTCGATGTCACCACCGAATCCAGCCACTCTAAAAGATAGGTTTGAGTCATGTTTTTTTTACTTTTACTTAGTAAATCTTTCTCTCGATCGTAGATCGACAGTACTCTAAATCAATACTTATAGAACAATTCTTATCCGATCAAAACATGTATTTTATAGTATTCAATGGAAATTTAATTTTGAACGATATTCAGAAGGGGACAGGGAAGTATGCCTTTTAAAAAAAGTACTAAAAAAAGAAGAATTACTGAATTGCAATTCTTCTGAAATATCCAAAATAGTTAAATGGTTATAGTGAAGCAAAATTTTAGCTTCTAAGATTATGGCTTGCTCTATATGCTGCTTTGCAGTTTTTTCGGTAACTTGTTTGACAGTTTTGCTAAGATGGTCTGTCGTGACCAGTAAAGTATCCGCATAGAATTTTACACTATGTTGTTTTCTGCAATTCATTTCTAAAATGGTAATAAATTGCATAACTAGTTTTTCCTTTTTTGTATGTTTTATTGGTATATTCCAAGAGGATCTATGGTACATTCCCGCTAATTCATACAGTAACAGATTAAAACTAAAAAGGATTGTCTCATTTTTAAAAATATGGATACTGGAACGCAGTACCTATTTTAGCCCCCGATAAGTTCGGAGTGTTATTTTAAATTTCAAACTTATATATTTGAAACATGAAATACAAGAAATGGACTTTAGATCAGAAG